>CAZJIN010000220.1:0-5302 GCA_964545955.1 uncultured Sediminispirochaeta sp. | reverse complement strand
CCGTCTCATCACCGAGGCAAAGGCGGCACTGCAAAAGGCCTTTAAGAATCCTGACACGCGTATCATCGGCTTCAAACCTGATCCGGGTAAATACAGGGATTACCTGGCCGCGCACCCTTTAAGCTGAAGCACCCGACCGCACACCGGACCCTTCATTCTAATGGAGGGCTTTCTTCACCGTAGGGAATATCTATATGTTGACCGTCCCGGGTCAGTACTGTGTCGGGAAATACTTCACGGGCCTCGGCAAGTAGTTTTTTTAACTCGTATTCCGAATACCTGGGACTATAATGGATCAATCCCATTTTTTTTACACCCCCCGCGTCCTTTGCGATAGATGCCGCCTGGTAAGAGGTGAGGTGTTTTTTCTCTCTCGCGCTCTCTAGAAGCTCATGACGGAACATACCTTCACAGACAAGAAAATCGCTGCCTCCTACATGGTCGGCAATTTCGGGAAAATAACTCGTATCCGTCACAAAACTGACTTTGCGCCCCGATCTCGGGGGTCCCATCACCTGGGAGGCCTCCACCATAGTACGTCCATCGACTTCAACAGGCTCACCTTTCTGAAGAGAAGCCCAAAGGGGACCACGGGGGACTCCGAGTTCAAGGGCTTTTTCGGGGTGGAAAACCCCCGGCCGCATATCCTCTACCAGGGTATAACCGAGACAAGGCTTGGTATGCCACAATTTAAAGGCTTCCACATGGAAGCCGTCCCCTTCATAGACCGTACCGTCTTCGGTGATTTCTTCAATCACAATGTCGTAGTTGATGTACATATCCAGAACCCGGCGGTTCTCCTCCACGTATTCACGAATTCTCGGCGGACCGATTATGCGAAGAGGCTCATCTCGGTCAACCTGACTCGAAAGCATGAGAATACCCGGGAGACCGGTCACATGGTCGGCATGGGTATGACTTATAAAAATGGTATTGATCTTCTTCCAGCGGAGGTTGAGACTCCTCAGGGAAACCTGCGTCCCCTCTCCGCAATCAAAAAGAAAAAGATCCCCCTCACGACGCAGCAGCATGGAAGTGAGGAATCTGTTGGGGAGTGGCATCATGCCCCCCGTGCCGAGTATAAAAAGTTCCATATTCATTCGTTATATTCCCATAAAAAGGAGTGGGTAGAATTGCAAGTTCCACCCACTCCTGCAAAGAGCATGAGAGTGTGTTCCCGATTCATAGGCGTCAATTCTTGACCGACGCGGTGTCGGGAACCTTCTGAGGCTTCTTCACACCGAAGTAGATTTCTCCCTTGCGCATGCTGAGTACCAGCCTTGTTCCGCTCCCGCACTTTCCTTCCAACATCATCATTGAAATAGGGTCTTCCAGCTTCTTGCTGATAAGCCTCCGAAGGGGTCGCGCGCCGTATTTCGCGTCATACCCGTTATCAATCAGGTAGTCCTTCACGGTCTGTTTGACCTCCAGAATGATATTCATCTCCAGCAGTCTGAGGGACACCTCCGACAACATAATATCGAGGATCGCGGATACCTCCTCTCTCAGGAGACTCTGGAAGACCACGATTTCATCCACACGGTTGATGAACTCCGGGCGAAAAGCCCGTTTGAGCTGATTCATAGCCGAGGCTTTAATATCTTTGTAATCCATGATCCCCTCTTTCACCTGGAATCCAAGGGCGTTCTCATGGGAGATTTCCCGGGCACCCGCGTTTGAGGTCATGATAAGCACGGTATTTCTGAAGGATACCTTGTGCCCGAGATTGTCCTGCAATTCCCCCTCTTCAAGTACTTGTAAAAGGAGGTTGAAAACGTCGGGATGGGCCTTCTCAATCTCATCGAGAAGGATCACAGAATAGGGGCGGCGGCGTATTTTCTCAGTCAGAAGGCCCCCTTCTTCGTACCCCACATATCCTGGAGGGGCACCGACAAGCCGACTTACATTGTGTTTTTCCATATAATCGGACATGTCGATTCTTATGAGCGCGTCTTCACTCCCGAAGAGGTACTGGGTCAGCGTTTTAGCCAGAAGTGTTTTTCCAACCCCTGTAGGTCCGAGGAAAATAAAGGAACCGAGAGGCCGTTTGGGAGAATTTAAGCCCGTACGGGATCGGCGAATACTCGAAGCAATCGCCAGGATCGCCTCATCCTGCCCCACTATCGTTTTGTGCAACTGATCTTCAATTTGGAGAAGCTTCTGAGATTCGCTCTGCACGAGTCGAGAAAGGGGGATTCCGGTAATATGAGAAATGATGTTGAGAATGTCTTCGACATCAACCACGTTTCTCTCGTTCTTCATTGATTTTTCCCAGCTATGCTTGATTTCTTCAACCCTTGCTTTCAGCTGGCGTACCGAATCTCTGACCGCGGCGGCCTTTTCGTAGTTTTGGTTGTTCACCAGGTTTATTTTTTCTTCCGTCAGCCTTTCTATCTCAAGTTCCTGTTCGGTCAATTCCTTTGGTCTCACCGTATTGTGGATTCTCTTGTAGGAACCCGCTTCGTCTATTAGGTCAATGGCCTTGTCCGGGAGAAAACGATCGCTTATATACCTGCTTGAAAGCTTTGAAGCTTCACGGATCGCCTCTTCGGTATAGTTAACGTTATGGTGCTCCTCATACTGGTTTTTTATCCCCTTGAGGATCTCTATTGTCTCTTCAACGTTGGGTTCTTCCACGTAAATAGTCTGGAAGCGTCTTTCCAGGGCCGCGTCCTTCTCCACATACTTCCTGTATTCGTTATTAGTAGTCGCGCCTATACATTGCAGCTCTCCCCTGGAAAGTGCCGGTTTAAGCATGTTTGACGCGTCGATGGCACCTTCAGCACCGCCGGCGCCGATAATCGTGTGCAGCTCATCGATAAAAAGTATTACATTTCCTGCGACGGAGATTTCTTTCATTACCTTTTTCAGTCGCTCCTCGAATTCTCCGCGGTATTTTGTGCCGGCTATCAACGATGCTATATCGAGGGTTACCACCCTTTTTCCCATAAGGACTTCCGGAGCGCTTCCATCCTCGATTCGTTGAGCAAGGCCTTCTACTATCGCTGTCTTTCCTACTCCGGGTTCCCCAATGAGCACCGGGTTGTTTTTCGTTCTCCGCGCGAGTATCTGTATGACCCTCTGGATTTCCCATTCACGACCTATCACCGGGTCGAGTTTTTTCTCTTTTGCGTAATCGGTCAGATCCCGGGCAAACTCATCAAGGGTGGGGGTATTTTTACCATTTCCATGGGGAACATTGGCTTTGCGTTTTGAAGAGATCGGTTGACCGGGGCCTTTTTTTCTGATATTCCCCGTACCTCTGAGTTCCGTGATGGAATCCCTGATATTTTCTACGGTGATTGAACGCTTCACCAGAAAACGCTGTACCACACTCCCGGTTTCCTTCGTGGCAGCGAGAAGAAGGTGCTCCGTTCCAATATATTCATGTCCAAGCGATCTGGCCTCTTCAGCGGCGTCTTCGAGAACCTTTTTGCCCCTGTGAGAAGGAGGCACATCTCCAAGAATAAAACCGGCGTGCTTCTTCGGAATACTCTTCTCAATATCATTCTGAAGTTCGGCCGGGTCCAGCTTGAGACTCTGCAGAGCTTTGTAGCCCAGACCCTCTCCATCCTTCAGCAATGCGAGAATTATATGTTCGGGAAGAAGCTGATCGGAGTGAAATCTCTTTGCCTCTTCCTGTGCGAAAATTGTCAATATACGTTGTGCCCGTTGCGTCAATCCTTTAAACAATGGTGTCCTCCTTCCTTATGAGGTAAATCCCAGCGCGTGTTTCACCAAGTTCGCGCGTAATATCTTAATCTGTTGTGACGTTTCATCGATATTATCCCGTTGTATCATCTGTTGTATATGGGCCTTTCCAACCAGAACCACAAGTCTTTGAATCATACCGAGGGAAACTTCGAACATACCCATAGCAGCTCCCAGACGTACCTGAGACAGCAATCGGAAGGTCTCTTTTTCCTCCAGCATTCTGCAAAATTGAAGAGTTCCCCATGCCCTGTACACCATATCCTCCAGTTCCATCCTGCGATGCCTCTTCATTTCTTCTCTTGCCCTCCTCTCATAATCTACTAGTTGAGAGGCTATAAGTGCAAGTTTTTCGAGCAGTTCTTTTTCACTTTCTCCGATTGATACCGGATTGAAAAGCTCATAGAGAGCCCCCATGGAGCCTTCATCCTCCCCGGTAAACCCCTTGATCTCATATCCCGCATCCATCACCTTCTTAAAACTTCTTTCGATGAGCCCTGAATACTCAAGCGCGGGAAGATGCAAAAGCACAGACCCACGAAGACCAGTCCCACAGTTCTTAATATCGGCACTTAGATATCCTTTATCCAGGGAGACCGCAAAATCGAGGAATTTTTCCAGCTCGTGCTCAAGAAGTCCGGCTCGTTCATAGGCTTTCTGTAAATCCAGTCCCCCCGCGAAAGCGGCAATCCTCAAGTGGTCCTGATCGTTCACAATAGCCGAAAGGGAATTTTCATTATTGTAAATAACGGGACGTTCTTTTTCCAGGGAGTATTCCGGTGAGATAAAGTGTTTTTCGATTAATCTCCGCCTGTCTATTACACTCAACTGCCCCAATGGGACAATAGTAAGGGAACTTTTACTCGGAATCCGCCTGAAAGAGCCCTCCACGACTTCCTGAACTTCCTGAAGTTCCTTCTCTGATAGCTTATATGGAAAAAAAAAGCCCGACAGGTTTCTGGAAAGTCGGGCGCGACTGGAACATACCACATCCTGATGAGGTCCCGTCTCAGTGTACCAGCCGCTCTCCTTTAGAAATTTTTCAAATCGGCTCAAGTCTCAGCCCCTTCCTGGTTCCGATCATTTTCCAGTTCACGAATACGGTCCCGCAACTTCGCGGCAGTCTCATACTCTTCTCGCGTTACCGCTTCGTTGAGTTTCTTTTTCAGCACTTCTTTGTCGATAAGTATTGCCTTGTAGGCCTTCAGTTTTTCCGGAAATCTTCCCCGGTGTACGGTGGTGTCGGAATATTCATTCAAAACGAGATCTATTTGGTTTCTGAATACGGTATAGCATTCCGGACAACCCGCTTTTTCATTCTCCTGAATATCACCCAGGCTTGTTCCGCATTGCGGGCATTCTCCGGCGGCATGCATTTCCATATCGGGAGAAAAGGATTCTACCAGTCCGTTGAGTAGTTCCGAAAGGGAGAAATCGCCTTCCCCTTCCTTCTCCAGGGCGACTCCCTTCTTTCGGGCGCATTCAGCACACATATGAACCTCAAAGATCTCTCCCCCCATTATCTGCTGGACATGCACGATCGCTTCGTTATCCCCGCATAAATCACAAATCATCAAATCCTTCGTTTTCT
>CAZJIN010000219.1:0-5304 GCA_964545955.1 uncultured Sediminispirochaeta sp. | reverse complement strand
AGGAGGTGATTGCGGGTATCAACCGGCGCCTGGAGAGTTACCGGAAGATCGAGAAGGTGGTGATCCGAAAGGAAGAGTTCGAGAAGACCGCCAGTGCCAAGATCAAGCGTTTTTTGTATAAAGACTATGCCGGGGATACCGCCTCTGCCGTGGCAGGCAGGGATGAGGAGCGCGGGACCGGATCGGCCTGAAAGGTCTTCTCTGTTTCGCCGAATCGCCGGCTCGGATTTGTTTGAGTTTGCAAAATTTATATTCCCGATCTATAATGTTGCTATACCTATCTTTCTTCAGATCAACTAAAAACATGAGACATCTGCTGCAGCCTCCTTAATCCACCCAAGGAGCGAACCATGAAAGCAGTCAGAACAATTATTATCATTATTCTTGTAGCGGCGGGCCTCGTTGGTTGCGCAAGTACAGGATCGGGAAAAGATGCCGGCACCGTGATCTACGAAAACGATTTCTCTTCCGACGACGGTGCCTTCGAGTTCCACGGCGGCGAGATCAACCGGGTCGAAGACGGCGTACTTCACCTGAAAGGTGATGCCTGGTCCGTGCTGACCGAGCCGCTTTTCGGAGATAACTCCGATACTACTTTCAGGATAAAATTCGGAGATCCCGTCTTCGTCCATTTGAATTTTTTGATAGAGGGTGAGAAAAGACTCCTCATGCACGTAATGGATCAGAATATTGTCTTTCATTCCAATATCAATAACAAAGCAGTAGAAAGTGAGGGATTCGAAGTCGCCCTGCTTCCCGACAGGTGGTACGAGTTCACTGTTTCCATCCGGGACCCCCGGGTGACCGTGAGTATTGACGGTGAGGAAGCGGGGAGCGTTAAATACCATCCTAGTCTCCCGCCGAGGGGACACCTGGCTTTCGAGGCCCACGGGGAGTACGAGATAGATAATCTGCGGGTTGTAGAGATAGGAGGCGGCCCGGGTACCGGAGGGGGTGAGCGGCTCGCCTCCGTAGAGGAGGAGGAAATTCGGAAACTCCTCCTGCGCTGGGAGGAGGTGATCCGCAACCGCGACTACGACGGTTTGGCCGACCTTATGTGGCCGGACATAACTCTGGAATTCCAGGACCGGAAAGGGCGCAGAACGTACCTGAGAAGCCTGGAACCGGTCCAGAGGTTTCGTCTGGATTTCTTCGAAGAACTCGGGCCCCTCGAGGACTACCGTCTTCCCGAGCCGAGGCATCATGAAGTCCACGGGGAAGGAAACGGGGTATCCTACGGATTTACCTTTCAGGATAAACACGTCGACGAATGGGTACATGCTCAGCGGAGGGACGGCGAGTGGAGAATCGGGCACCTGGAGATCGTCTTGCCGGTCCCGGGAGCGTGGGTAACAAATCGATGGAAGGCCCTGGCGGATGAAAACGACGACGGCTTTCTCCAGGGAGATGAGGGAGAGCAGCTGTTTCAATGGACCCGGGACTTCTACTCCGGACCACATCCCGTGGAAAATCCGGTGGATGAGTTTTTCGACCGAAATGGAAACGGTGAAGTGGAAGCCCGGGAGATCAGGTTTGCCGCTGGAGTGATATTCGGCAGGGGCTTCCGGTGGTTTAGTGAATTTCAGCCCGGCTGGGCGACCAATACTATTGATCTGAACGGGGACGGAGAAGTGACCGACGATGAGCACGAAACAATACTCCGCTATATGGCGGGAGACCCCGCGGTGGGTCCGGACCAGGTGAACGGTAAAGAACGCGGCTATTTCCTGGGGACTGCGGTTCATATACCCTTTCCAGACGCCCTGTTTCAGGAGGTCCCGCGCCGGGTGGCTAACTATCTCGACGAAATGGCGGACCGCAACGGCGACGGGCGGATCGACGAGTCGGAGCAGGAGATCATCATCTCTTCCACGCGACATCATCACGAAGCGGAAAACTATTTTGAAAGGGCTCTGGATCTGAACCACGAAGGCTGGGTCAACAGCAATGACGTGCTCCTTGCCCTGCAGGCTTCGGCTATGGGAAAAAGGGTCCTCGCGGCGGACAACGAACCGCCCTACGAGGTAACTACCGTCACGGACAGCCTCCTGGACCGGGACGAGAACGGTATGGTGGATGCCGGGGAACTGGAAGCGGCGGTGGCCTTTCTCTCGGGTGATATGGACATGACTGCGGAGGTATCCCAACGGCTCAGAAACCTCGCCGACTGGAATGAGAACGGTCGCATCGATCGGGACGACCTGGAGGGGGTCGCGGGACTCATTATTTTTCCCCATCCAGTCAATCCCGATGAGCCCATGGACAGGGAATCGGACCGGAACGACGACGGCTTCATCGAACCCGCGGAACTGGGGATCACCGGCGGGGTGACATCGAAGGGAGCGGTACCGACCATGGAAAATCGTATCCGACTGGCTCGTCGTGCTGCAGGAGAACCCGCCGCGGCGTCGAGGACCTCGGCAGGTACGTCGACGGAGGCCTCGGCTCGTGAAAGTTCCACCGGTACGAGCCGTGACACCGGCAGCAGCGCAGTCGGCGACGAGGGATTCCGCTCGGAATACTACCAGCGCCTGGGCAAGATCCAGGACCGAAAGCTCGCGGTGATCAGCCTGGACACCCAGACCGCGGGGGTGGATGAGGAAACCGCAGCGGGGATCATCGTCTTCGTGGAAAACGCCTTCGTCAACGTCGGCAAGGTCCGGGTGGTGGAACGGAAGAACATTGAGGAGATCCTGAGTGAGTACGAGTTCCAGTCCAGCGGACTGATCGACGAGAACACCGCCATCGAGATTGGTAAACTCTCCGGAGCGGACATCATAGTGATCGGCAGCATCAACCGGGTGGGAGGGATTTTTTACCTGAACATCAAGCTCATTGACGTGAAGACCGGTGAGATCATAGGTTCCAACATCGCCCGGGCGAAGGAAGCGGCGGACTTCCTCGACATGTGCAACGAGGCGGTGTATATGCTGTTTTAGCATCATCAAGGGTGTGTGCCCGGGGGGTACTTGAGACCATTACCTATCTGAAGGAGTGTTTCTATGGCCGACAGGCAACTACCGGTCGACTTCAAAGAATTTATCGTTTTTTTTAAACAAGAATGAAGTAGAATACTTTTTCTTCCTCCGGGACAATTGATGCGGCACTGAAGTTAAGGTCAATTAGACCAGAACCCACCGCGAATGGACCAGCCATGACTCAAAAGGGATTTACCATAGAATTGCTGATTCATAAAGAACTTGAAAAAGCATTATGGTTTTTGTAATATTTATATATGGGAATAATTAAAAAAGGAAAAAGCCCCAAAAATACAGCAAATATCCTTCGTTTCAGTCCTGCCGTTATCTTTGTCGGGTATGTTTCGGTGAGTGTAATATGGCTGGCTGCCACCGATATACTGGTGCAGGTACTGTTTGCCGACCATGCCGAGCACATTGCGGTACAGTTTCTAAAAGGTTTGTTTTACATCAGTACCACGGGGTTTTTGGTGTACTGGCTTGCCCGGAAGGCCTACGCGAGTATTGACCTGGAGATGAAGCATGAACGGTTTCAGATGAGCGAACGTTTTTTGTCTGCGGTGTTGGCGAGTATCGGTGAAGCGGTACTTCTGATAGATCTGGGTGAACGAACTATTGTGGATTGCAACGAAGCAGCGGAGAAAATATTCGGATATGAGAAAGAAGAATTGAAGGGGAGAAAGACGGAGATTCTTCATGTCGACCGTGAACACTTTGAAAATTTCGGCTTAATGAGCGAACCCGTACTTGATCGGGGAGGAGTATACCGTACGGAATATCGCATGAAGCGCAAAGACGGCTCTCTTTTTTTTACTGCCAATACCGTGAGTCCGACTCATGCAAATCTCGGCTGGAAAGCCGAAGTAGTGAGTATTGTTCGTGACATTACTGAAACCAGGGAGAAAGAAGAAAGGATATTCGAGGAACAAAAGAAGTTGGAAAAAGCCCTCCGGGAGAGAGAAACACTCATGCAGGAAGTCCACCATAGGGTAAAGAACAACCTGAATGTAATGGTGAGCCTGTTGAATCTACAGAGTAATGAGATCAATTCTGTTGAAAAGGCCAGAAAGGCACTCAAAGAGAGCAGCAATCGTATCTATTCTATGGCGCTTGTCCATGAATCAATGTATAAGACACATAACCTGTCTGAGGTCCAGATGGACAATTACCTGCGTGCCATGGTGGATCAATTAAAAAGTTCAACCAGACATTCCGAAATGGTAGAGTACCATTTCTCTCTTGACGAGGTCCTGCTTGACATAACAACGGCTATTCCGTGTGGTATCATCCTGAACGAATTGATTGTCAATTCCCAGGAACACGCCTTTAAGGAACAAGAAGGAGGCAGGATCGATATCCTGCTCAAGCAGAAGGATGATGCAACTGTCGAAATAGTGATGAAGGACAATGGTGTCGGTCTTCCCGATGGTTTTGTGTTGGAAAAAGCGGCTACCCTTGGTCTGAATTTGGTGAAGGTACTGACTGACCAAATCAATGGCACCATTCACTATGATTATAATGAAGGCGCTGTTTTCACCCTTTCCATTCCATTACACTAAACTCCACCTCCACGGATGAAGTTGTTCATATTGCTCAGTTTTCAACGTTCAGTGGGTTTCGAACCGGCGATTTCGTGTACCCAACGGAGAAATTATGCTATAATCCCCTAGAAAGGGCATTGATAATCGTGAAAGTAAAAATCCGCGGCTGCAGTGACGGTCGTATGAGAGTCGAGACCTCCTACAATGAAGAAGTGATAAAAATCCTCCGTCGTATCCCGGGCAGGAGCTGGGAGCCCCGGGAAAAAGCCTGGTTTTTTCCTGATTCTCCGGCAAATACCGACATGCTGCTACAGGGCCTGTACCATACCGGGATGTTTAGTGCTCCCGATTTTGAAGAGGAGCCTGAAAAACATTCCGGGCCTCCCACTGAGAAGAACAGAAAAAAATTTCCGGTACCGCCGACGGTCATGGAGCGAATGCTTCGGGAGCTTCGCCTGAAGGGCTTCAGCCGAAATACCCTGAAGAACTATACAAAACACCTGGAGTGGTTTTTCGAGCGAACCCTCCTGGACCCCCTTGAAGTGCGGACTGAGGATATCAGCTTATATCTTGACAGGCTTCGCTCTGTCGCGGGGATCTCTCGCAGTTATACCGTGCAATGCATCAGCGCGCTGAAAAATCTCTATCGCTATGGGTATCCTGATATGAAGCGGAATCCGGCCGACAGGATTCCACTACCGAAAAAAGAGGAGCGTTACCCGGATATTCTCTCCAGAACCGAGGTGAAAGCCATCCTGGAGACTAGTCAAAACAGAAAACATCGC
>CAZJIN010000218.1:0-5314 GCA_964545955.1 uncultured Sediminispirochaeta sp. | reverse complement strand
GTTGACCTTGATAATCTCGGCGGCCTCAATTCCGTCGACGGCTCCCTTGAGATGAATATCCATCAGGATCAGGTCAGGCCTCAGGGTCCCGGCTTTCTCAATCGCCGCTTTACCGGTCATTACGCGTGCGATCACACTGTAGCCAAGGCCTGTGAGCCTTCGCTCCATATCCATTGCTACAATGCTCTCATCTTCTACCAGCAGAATCTTAACGTCGGACATATAGATTCCCCATTATTTTTATAATTTTAAATCCAATCCTACCGTTCCAGGAGATTCCATTCAACGGCCCGTTGTATCAACTCAGTCGAGGAGGTCAAATTCAATTTAGCCTTTAGATGTGAACGGTAGGTTTCAATGGTTTTCACACTTAGATTCAAGCGATCGGCTATCACCCGGGTTGTTAATCCTTCTCCAATCATTCTGAATACTTCAAACTCACGATCACTGAGTACATCTACGGGGGTCGACTCATCCTGCTGTATTTTCTTCCCAGAAAAATGTTCGAGCATTCTGGTCCGCATATCTTCACTCAGGTAGATAGTGCCCTGTAGAACCTGGCGAATCGCGGTCATTACATTTTCCGTGGCTTCACTTTTCATAATGTAACCCCTGGCTCCGGCCCTCAAGGCCCTCTCGGCATACACCCTTTCGTCGTGGAGGGAAATCACAAGGGTCTTCAGTTCGGGAAAAAGTATGGAGAAGTTTTTAATCAAGTCAAGCCCGTTACTTTCTTTCAGGCTTAGATCCACCAGCGCTAGATCGGGATTTTCCCTTTCAACTATTGTTTGGGCAGAGAACTGATCTTCAGCTTCTCCCACTACTTCAAGGTCGGTTTCCCTGTTTATCAGCTGGGCAAAACCCTTCCTCACAATAGGGTGATCGTCGATGATAATAATACTTTTTTTCATTCCTGGTCCTTTTCTATTGAAATTTCGGGACACGGCAGCTCACTATGGTCCCGTTCTCCCCATCCGAATAGATGGACAATCTTCCATTGATCATGTTGGAGCGATACTCCATTATCCTGAGTCCCAATCCCTTTTCGCCCTTCTCCTCGTGAAAACCTTTGCCATTGTCACGTATCGTAAGCCGGTATTCCGAGTCATTCTCCGACAACTCCAGATGAACACTGCTTGCTTTACCGTGACGTATCGCATTGGTCAGTGATTCCTGGGCTATATGGTAGAGCTGGGTTGCCACAACCTCATCGGTGATATCTTCACGAATATCAGTCTTACAATCAGCCTTAAGAAAATAAACTGATTCGCTGTGGGCGATTAGCTCACTGAGTGCTACTGACAGGCCCTGATTCTGGAGTGTGACCGTGAGAAGGTTTTTCGCGAGATTGCGGGTTTGCTTGATCGACTGGGAAACCATCTCCTCGATCTTCTTGGTGGTCGCGGCCTCATCCGACAGGCTTTTCTCACCGAGGGCACTTTCAAGCACCTTGAGCTGGAGAACTATACCGGTTAGGTTCTGTCCGAGACTGTCATGGAGGTCCTTTCCGATTCTCCGTCTCTCTCGTTCCGATATCTCTAGGATTTCCCGTTCCAGCTGTTTTTTCGCGGTAATATCCCTGGCGATGAGAGAAACCCCATTGACGGTGTTTCGGGGTCCCCGTATAGGACTCACCTTCAGGGACACATTCAGGATTTCACCGTTTTTTCGTTGTCGAACCGTTTCGTAATGTTCCACCTCAAATCCATGCTGAATTTTTTCAAGGATATCCGGCATTTCATTCGGATAGAAGGGAGGGGTCAAAATGGATAAATTTTCCCCCTTCACCTCATCTTCGGTGTATCCGAAAATCTGTTGTGCACCGCTGTTCCAGGTGAGAATAGAGCCTTCTATTCCCGCACCTATCACCGCGTCACTGATACTCTTCAAGGTGACGGAAAGCAATTCCTCGCTCTTCTGGGCTTTCAACTCCATCTTGTGACGATATAGGGCCATTTCAATCATGGAATGGAGGTCGTTCCGGTGAGAGCTTTTTGTGATATAACCGTAGGGTTCTGTTTTTTTTGCACGGGACAAAGTGTTTTTATCTGAAAAGGTGGACAGAAAAATAAAGGGTACACTATAACGACTTTTGATTTCTTTGGCAGCTTCTATTCCATCCAGTTTTCCCTTCAACTTAATATCAAGGAGGATAAGGTCCGGTTGAGTTGTTTCCAGGATTTTGACGGCATCCTCTCCGGTATCCACCGACGGGAGCACTTCGTAGCCGAGCTGTGTAAGGGTCCGGGTAATATCAAGGGCGACAATCTGTTCATCCTCAACAACGAGAATGACAGGACTACTATTTTCGGCTTCTCTCAAGGAGTCCTCCCCTTACACCGCTTTTGTTAAGCTTTCACAATCTACTACACTATAAAAAGTTTGGAGTCTCCACATAGGCGCCCAACTGCACGCCCGTCTCCAGGAAACCCGCTTTGCGTTTTTTAATACGTATCTGTGCAAGCAGGATTTTTTCTTTTTCCATGTATTTCCACTGCTGGATGGAAAAAGGGTCGTTTACACTCATCCCGGTCTCATCGGCAATGCTTCCCTGAAAGACCTTTTTTACAATATACCTGGTTCCCAGCAGGTTGTCTTGTACCTTTTCCACCTGCATTCCGAAGGCGGGAGAAAAGAGGTTTTCCCTTCGGTCGAACTGAACAGCTCTTTCCAGGGGTATATTCGGACGGGATTGCAATGCGGCAAAGCCGGATTTTTCTACCCCAGCGAGGTCCTGCCACCGAATTTCCAAAAGGGTCCCCTTGTCGTACTCAAGCAGCGCGTCGTGAGCTTCCACCATGGTAGTGGGTTTTTTCCCACCTATTCCATTCAGGACGCTTCCCACCTCCATACCAATGCGGTGGGCTGGACTCCCAGGGAATACATAGGTTACTTCCATGTTATTGTCCACCCTTTCCAGGGAAACCCCGAGGAAGGGGTGTTCGATTTTTCCCCCGTTGTAAAGTTCCGGAAAAATATGGATTAGCCATTTGACCGGTATAGCGAAATTGATACCCTCGAATTGTTCTATCCCCGCAAAAACCACACCGATGAGATCCCCCTCTTCATCGAGGAGGGGCCCGCCACTGTTGCCCTGGTTTATGGGAACGTCAACCTGCATCACGTTTCCCATCTGCAGGAATCTCCTGTCTCCGGCGGAAATGATACCAGAAGTGAGGGTATTCTCAAGGCCCGCGGGAGAGCCTATCGCGAAAATTCGTTCTCCCGGTTCATGGGACTGTTCGGGACTGAAAGAAAGAACCGTATCCGTCTCCATTTCAACCTTCAGCAGGGCGATATCAAACACTTCATCCCATCCGATCACCCTGGCCGGAACACGAACATCGGGGTCATCACTTGGCCTGATATACAGGCGTGAGTAGCCTTCGTATTTGGGGTCAACCTGGCTACTAATCACATGGTAATTGGTGATCAAATAACCCCGTTTATCGATGTAGAAGCCGCTTCCGATCACCCGATCGGGCATACCGACCCCTTCCTGGATTCTCATTCCACGATTTACCCAAATAGTGACGGTTCCGCGAATCAAATCTCCCCGGGTATAACGGGTTTCGATGGACAGGTGCTCTTTCTCATCATATTCTATATTCCGGTTTTTCATCTCCGAGGATATACGCCGGGCGGTGGTGAATTTTTTTTCAACCAGAGCCGTCTCCAGCACCAGCCGTAGATCTCCTTCACTGAAAGAGCTAAGATCGGTGAGCTGTCTCACGTAGCCCAGGGCTTTTACCGCGAGGTCCTCTTGGATGAGGTGAAGGATCCAATCCCTTCGAAGTCCCGGAATGGTGAGAGGCTTTCCCCCGGGGAGAATTTCTTCTTCAAAGAGATCCATCCAACCGAGCTGTTCAGCGGAAATAGTAAGATTGATCGCGCCGGAGTAATTCTTGTTTTTCAGATCTTCCCTGAGTGCAACTACCAGGCTTTCACTGATCCTTGTGAGCAGATCTATATGTTCTCCCCCCCGCCTTGTTGTCTTCCCACCATCCCACAATAGAAAATCCTGTATCGCCAGGGTGATATTTCCATCATTAATACTATCCTCTATCCTTTTTCTGTTTACTTCGTACAATTCGGGGGGGAGATAACTCTTAGGGGTACTTCCGCATCCACCGAACACAAGGATAAAAAAAGCGGATAACACTATCACACCGGATTTCACTCGAAAAGTATGCAGCCGCGGGGAGAAAGAAAGATTTTTCAATTTATCCAATAGCATTCACTAGGTCTCCAGAGTTTTGAGAATTATTTTTCATGGTAATCCGCCAGACCGTCCTCATCTATATCCCACTTGCGAATATAAACAGGTTCGAACTCTTCTATATATTCAAAAATACCGTTTCGGTTCCCATCATATCCTATCATTATCAGTACCCCGTCTCGATAGGACTCATGTATCTCAAAAAAACCGTCCCGATCGGGGTCTTTTTTTCTCTTCTCTATGGTCGAAGCATCTAAATCCGCCCGCATTTCAACCACACCATCGTGAAGTTTTTCAATGCTCCTTTTTTCATGGTAAAAACGTGAAACCACCTTTTGATCGCTTATCGACTCTATTTTCACGGCGTCACCTAAAATACGGTACATCGGAGGAAAGTCTGTAATCCGTGGAAAGGGAAGTGGCCCAGGCGGAGAAAAGGTGTGAAACCCTTCAATCGGGTAACGAAGCGAATAGGGGGCGGGCCGTACCTGAAGGACCGTTCCGTCACCGGCGGGAAGCATTATCTTCTCCAGTTCCGGGTACACCCTATATTCGGCCTCGAGGGTCATTTCCCCGAATCCCCTTGCGGACAATGACTTTGGCTTCCCATCAACAAAGTCAACCACCAGTTCAAACCCCGGAGTTCCATCGAGGTTGGCTTCGAAACGAAGTGGCGTACCGTTCTCGTAATACTCCTCCACCTCGAATATACCATCTCCATCAGGATCTCTCAGTATCCTTCCGTTAAAACTTCGAAAGGCCTCTGAAAAGGCATCCTTGTTTGAACTTTTAAGCGCCGCGTCATGGACTACCTCCAGGATATCCCCGGGGATTCTTCGGTCCCCTTTAAAAACCACTTTAAAATCTTCGAGCATCGGCTTGTCAAAAGTCCTGAGGGAATGGGCAAGATAAAAAATATCTTCACCCCAGCGTTTTCTGTAGATTTCCAGCAGGCTTCTCAGTTGTGAACGTAGTATGCTTTTCCTGATTGTTTCCTTAAAAGTCAGCTGACCGAATATTTTCTGATCAGGCTCGGTGAGAATTCTTTGTCTGACCCGATACCTCTGTGAAGGGGAATAGGCAATCTGAAGGGAT
>CAZJIN010000217.1:0-5326 GCA_964545955.1 uncultured Sediminispirochaeta sp. | reverse complement strand
CCGATTCTCCGAAGGTATCGGGAAGCCCGATTTTCTCGAACTCAAACGTTCCCTTCCCCGCCATGATCTCCGCGGCCACCGAGGCGAGCCCTCCGACAATGTTGTGCTCTTCCACCGTCAGCAGTTTACCGGTTTTTCCAACCGAATCGACGATCAACTCCTTCCGGGAGATCGGCTTCAGGGTATGCAGTTCGATGATCTCCGCGTCGACACCGGACGCGGCCAGGAGGACCGCCGCCTGCAACACATAGGGGGTGGCAAGGCCCGTGGTGAGAATAGTCACATCACGGCCCTCCCTGTGGACCACGGGCACCCCGATCTCGAAGGGATAACTCTCATCGAAGATCGCGGGGCTGTCGTCTCGCCCGATCCTGATATAGGTCGGTCCGGGTATATCCGCCGCCGCTTTCACCGCCATTACGGTGGTCGCGGCATCCGCCGGGGAAAGCACCGTCATCCCGGCGATACAGCGCATTATCCCCAGGTCCTCCGTCGCCAGATGGGTCACCCCTTCTATTCCCCCGGAGTATCCCCCGATTCCCGCGATCACGTTCACGTTCAGACCGGGATACGCGGCGAAGGTTCGCAGCTGTTCGCTGCAGCGCATGGAGGTGAAGACCGAGTAGGAGGCGGGAAAGGCGATTTTTCCAGTACTCGCCAGGCCCGCCGCCATCATGACCATATTCTGTTCCGCTATACCCACATCCAGAGACCGATCGGGGTACTCCTCCCTCAACAGGGTGGTATACATGGATTTTGCCGTATCCGCGGCGAGGGCAACCACGTCTCTCCCCTCCCGAGCGAGTTCCAGTATTGCCCGCCCCGCCGCCTTGCGGGTGGACTCCATTTTCACTTCGCGGGTCTTCGTACTCATAGGGGACCTCCTGTTTTCAGTACTTCCACGGCCTGACGGTACTGCTCCTCCGATGGAGTTTTCTGGTGCCAGGAGTTGTCATTTTCCATGAACTCGACTCCCTTTCCTTTTACTGTCTTTGCGAGTACCACCGTGGGGATTCCCCGGGTTTTCACCGCCAGGTCCAGCGCGCAGAGCACCTCCCCCATGTGGTGTCCGTTGATCTCGATAGTGTTCCAGCCGAAACTCGCCCATTTTTCCCGCAGGGGATAGAGGGGCAAAATTTCGTCGACCGCACCGCCGCTCTGCAAACCGTTTACATCAACTATGGCTGTCAGGTTGTCGAGTCCGAGCCGCGGGGCGGACATGGCGGTCTCCCAGACCAGCCCCTCCTGTATTTCCCCGTCTCCGAGGAGGACAAAAACCTGGAAACCCTTTTTGTCGATTTTGGCCGACGCGGCGATTCCCGCTCCCGCGGCCAGTCCGTGGCCCAGGGAACCGGTAGTCATATCAACTCCCGGGGTTTTGGTCATATCCGGATGTCCCTGCAGCAGCCCGTCTATCCTGCGAAGGCTTTTGTAAAGGGACTTGTCAAAGTACCCCCTGTTGGCAAGGGCGGCATAGAGTACCGGACAGGCGTGGCCCTTCGACAGCACAAATCGATCTCGTTCAGCCCAATCCGGCGCGTCCGGGTTCAAGCGCATGATATCGAAATAGAGGGCCGTTACGATCTCCACCGCTGAGAGGGCCCCTCCGGGATGGGCCTTCCGCTCCGGACCGACCCCGTAGGTCATTTCGAGGATATCTATACGAAGAGTCCTGGCCCACTCTAGAAGGTGGGCAATCCGTTCGCCGGTATACCTGTTCATCCGTCCTACCGCCTCATGCTGTGTTTTTTCCGCTTTCGTCATACGCCTATCCTCTTCTAAATCGCGGCACCTCCGATCGGTACCGCGGAAAATCTCATTTCGCCGCCCCGAAGCATCACTCCGGGGTGGACGGGATGCTCTATCAATCCATCACGCAGGTGATTTTGCAGTGGTCCTTGTCGGTCTGAAGAGCTTTTATGTTTTCCGGTACCTCATCGAGGGAGATCTCCTTGGTGATAAGGGGAAGCATGTTCATACCGCTTGCCATTGGTTGAATCACCCGCGGGAAGGTTCCATGGCCCGAATGTCCCTGGGCGCCTACGATTCTCGCTCTTCGAACCTGAAGGACTTCACCGGTCACCGGCATCTTCGCGTCGGCCCGGGCAACCACGACTATGGTGGTGTTCAGGGTGCGTCCGTCCCAGACGACTTTTTCGATCTCCGGATATACCACCGTGGGGAGACCGGTAGCTTCCAGGATCAGGTTGGCTCCCATGCCACGGGTTATTTCGAGGACCTTATCCGCCATGGCTTCCTTGGTCGGGTCGATCACGTAGTCGGCTCCCATTTTTTTACCAAGCTCCGCCCGGGCCGGATTGGGTTCGGACAGAATAACCGCCGCGGCACCCTGACGCTTAAGAATGGCCACCGCCGCCAGCCCCACGGGTCCGCCTCCGAGGATCAGTACATTATCCCCAGGACGGATTCCGCCGCCTCGTTCGATCACCGCGTTGTAGGCTACCGAAGTAGGCTCCACGAAGGCCCCGAGTTTGAAGAGGTCTTTTTCACTATATCGTTCTTTGAGGGGATCGAGACTCCAGAGGACCTTGTCGGGAACGATAAGGTATTTAGTAAACCCGCCGTCGATATTGATCCCTATCTCATCCAACCTTTCACAGTGGTTCGGGTAGCCATCGGCACAGGGTTTGCAGGCACCACACCAGATCATCTCTTCGGTACAGACCGCTTCTCCGCCTTTGTAGGGCTTGTTGGTGTTTTTGTCCCGCGCGTCGGGTCCCGCGGAGACCACCACACCGGACACCTCGTGGCCGATGGTGGCGGGAAACCCGGTCAATCCCGGATAGAGCATATATCCCTCATCATCGGTCTGGAGCATGTGAACATCGGTCCCGCAGATCCCGCAGGCCTTTACCTGAAGGAGAACCTCATTGCCCTTCGGAGTCGGTACGTCAACCTCTTCTATCTTCACCCGCGGGTTCTTCCACACCTTGCTGCCCAGATATGACTGCCGTCCCTCGATATCCTTTGGTCCAAGCACAAAATCCGGCCTGGGAACCCAGTCCGCGTACATCCTTACCGCTTTCATCTTTTTTTCCATAATCCTTTCCCCCTTGAAAAATTTTCTATTTCATCACCGGTTCGCGCACCCCTCCGAGGGACGTTCCGGTTTTCAAAAACAGTTTCACTTTCACAGCAGCTTCAATAGTCTTCCGGTCGAATACCCCGCCTTTCGGACCCCGCTTCCGTTGCGGCCAGGGCTATCCGATAGGCTTGCAGCGCGTCATGGGCATTCGCCTTGACCGGGGTATCCTCGATCACCGCCTCTACAAACTCCCTGATCTCATTCTCATAGGCCTGTCGAAACCGCGCCATGAAATGGGGGAGCCGACCTTCCTGCTGAAAGGTCTGGGGACGGGTGATCCCCTTTTCCTTCGAACACAGGGTCACCTCCGTCTTGTTGAGTCCCCCTATGATCAGGTTGCCCTGGGAGCCGAAGACCTCGGTCCGCACGTCATATCCATAGTCCGCGTGCATACTCGCGTGACAGGTGGCCAGAGCACCCCTCTTGAATCTTAGATTGACCACCACGTTGTCGGCGAAACGATTCACCCCTTTCCCGTCTACCACCAGGTTAGTCTCGTCGGCATTTACCAGGTCGACCTCATCCCGCATAAAGAACCGTGCGATATCGAAATCATGGAGCAGCATATCGATGTAGAGCCCCCCGCCCTTTGCCGGATCCATCGCCCAGGGGGGCGGTGGAAAAGGGTCCCTGGCGTAGGCGTTGATGTAGACCGGCGTACCAATAGCCCCGTCCCGTATCATCGCTTCGGCCGCTACATAATCCGGGTCAAAGCGCCGCTGAAAGCCAACCTGGCATTTGATCCCCGAGGATTCTATCACCCGGGCTACCTGCAGGTTTTCCTTGGGAGTGGCCGCCAGGGGTTTTTCAAGAAAAAGAGGCTTCCCCGCTTCGGCCACCGCGATAACCGGATCGAGGTGATACGCCGTCGGTGTAACCACACAGACCGCATCCACCTCTCCGTCGTCGAGCATCTCCCGAATATCCGTATAGGCCTTGCAGCCCAGCTCTCCGGCAGTCCCGGTCACAAGGACCTCATCCATATCGCAGACCGCTGCCAGGCGGGCACTTGAAAGCCTCCTCACATTCAGAGCATGCACGTAACCAAGGCGCCCCAGGCCGACTACCCCAATCCCCAGATCCTTCATACAACCCCCTTCGCGTCGTTTTAAAGGCATCGGAACAGTTATGCAATCGTTTAACGTTATACGTTCACTTTAATTCACAAAGAAGGACCTGTCAAGTTTTTTTTGAAGACCCCACGAAGAAAGCTCTAGAAATCACGACACCCCCGCGCCATAAGACCTGAGACGGCCCGCGGGTATAGGACCGACCACGGAGCGTATGATCGCGGACCCGGGACCGACCACGGAGCGTATGATCGCGCGAGAGGCCCTGGCAGTGTAGATATGGTTTTGACGGCTTTGGAATTGACACAGCAATTGCCACAGTAATTGACACAGCAATTTTCAGTATGGAAAATGTTTCTCCCTTTCCATACTGAGAATGCCTCCAACCGATGGGCAATTGCCATATTTTCTAAGAGTTTGAGGCAAATTCTCATTTTAGAAGTCTCACGGACTTCTAAAATGAGAATTGCTGGAATTGACAGTTGTTTTCTTATGTGGCAGAATCCGCTCTATGGATGCCTCGGAATTAAAAATCACCGCGGAATTGGCTCAACTGGAATTGAGGGAGGAAGAGATCTTCCGTCTCCAGGATGCTGTAGATGAGATGCTGGCCAACTTCGAGAAAATGAGCGAGATAGATGTCTCATCCCTCCCGCCCACAACCCACGCGTTGATTCAGGACAATCCGTTACGTGAAGATACCCCTTGTAGCACCATAGACAAAGAGACCTTGCTCCGGAGCGCCCCGGAG
Organism: uncultured Sediminispirochaeta sp.; assembly: GCA_964545955.1. Lineage (GTDB taxonomy): Bacteria > Spirochaetota > Spirochaetia > DSM-16054 > Sediminispirochaetaceae > DSBN01. The sequence goes on along the minus strand of CAZJIN010000217.1, from coordinate 399 downwards.
AGAGACAAAGACTTTTTCATTATTCCTAATGTACTATAACTTACAGGATAAACCATGTACGACTTTAGAGAATGGCACAGTTTTTTACAAAAACCTAATGCTATTGATATATATGGAAAAAAAATAGAGAAAAAGGAAGAGGTTCTGCACGCCTTCCTCAGTCTTGAAATGGACGGACTGAAGGACCGTATCGAGGAGAAAGCCGATCCGTCAAAACCCCTTCACAATATCCCCTTTGCCGTGAAGGACAATATCGCGGTCAGGGATTTTCCCCTGACCTGCGGTTCCCGGATTCTGGAGTCCTTCAGGAGTCCCTACCACGCGACGGCTATAGAGAGGCTCCTGGACGCGGGGGCCATACCGATCGGAAAGACAAATATGGATGAATTCGGTATGGGC
>CAZJIN010000216.1:0-5332 GCA_964545955.1 uncultured Sediminispirochaeta sp. | reverse complement strand
CAGACCAGGCACCTCCGGATTATCCTCCGGGTAGAAGGTGCTTTGGTACTCCCCATGAAAAACCGGATCGAAAATAGAAGCGGGGAGGAGGAAACCCTCCGGATCATATCCGATGCCGATACCAACCGTCATGGGAATAATATACTCACTATCGGTTATCTTTGTCCCCTGGGAAATTATTTCGAACACCTCAAGATCTCTTCTTTTCGCGTCTTCCAGAAGACTGTATTCCAGAAGGGTCCCCCCCACATCCCTGAAGGAGGCCCCGAGGGCCCAGTCTCCGATCTCGGTTATGATCCCCAGGTCAAGTCCAAGGCCGGATCCCGTATAAAGGTCAAAAACAGACTCTTCCGTGTCAGAAAAGTAGTCAATGGAAAAAACATCGGGGATTTCGGTTCTCATCATGTACCGAAGATCTCCCCCCACACTGAGACTCATCGGACCCAGCTCCAGTGGAACGGCGTATCCGACAATAAGCGCCTGGTCCCGGATCGCGTTGATGGAGGATTCATCGGAAGAGGCTCCCCGTTCATACAGATCTACATTGCTCACAAGGCCGAGCCCGATACCTCTGGCAACAAGACCGATTCCCAGATTTTCAAGTCCAATATTTCCATCCTGCAGGAAATCATCGAGGAAGTTCATATTCACCATGTCCTGAAGGTAGATATGCTCATCCGAATCATCAGCCCCCTGTCCGGGAAAAGAAGTGGGGGAAGCCGTAATCGACAAAAGGGTAAAATCTCCGTCCGGCCTCGCGAAACCGGCGGGATTGGTAAACAGGGAGTTATAGCCGTGGGAAACAGCACTGAAGGATCCTCCCTGGCCGATGACTTCCGGGGTCATGGGGGAGAAGGAAGCACTGTCGATCCTTTCGGCAAAGACGTGCATGCCGACGAGAGTACCTAGTATCAATCCAAGAATAAGATGTTTATTTATATTTTTCAAAGTTCCAACACTCCGGTTTATGCATTCCTAGGGGATTCTACTGATGAGTATAACACATTTTGATTGAGAAAACGCATAGATGGAAGGGATACCAACGGATACCTAGGACTGGACAATTCCCACTATTCGTTCACCTGAGGAGCTTATCTTAAGCCTTTGCAGGCTTCCCTTGAACTGTTCCTCCCGGACTCTTTCATCATGTGGAAAAAATACCCTGAGATAGTTCTCGGAAAGACCATTCCAGAATACCCGACCTTCGATGGTACGACGATCCTCGGGAAGAACCTCTACAGATCGTCCCACCCATCTGTCCGCGTATACCCTATACATGCGATCCGCGAGTTCCCGCATGATGGCTGCCCTCTGTCCGGAGATCCTCTCGGGTACATGCTGCTTCGCGTGGAAGAGTTCAGTACCGGGGCGGGGGGAAAAAGGAAACACGTGGAGCGCGGCGAACTGTCCTTCTTCGATCAGAGAGCGGGTGGCCTCGAAGTCCTCCACCTCCTCGCCGGGAAGACCCACGATCACATCGGCTGCCAGGAAGGGGTCCTCCTTTACCCGCCTGAGAGCATCCAGTGCGCGACGCACCCGGTCGGAGGTATAGGGCCTTCTCACGGCCTTGAGGATCCGATTCGATCCACTCTGCACGGGAATGTGAAAATGTGGACAGACCTTCGGATGGGCGAAGGCATCGAGCAGTCTGTCGGTAATCATCTCCGGCTCTAGACTTGAAAGACGTATCCGAAAATCCTCGTCCAGGGAAGTGAGGTCATTGATCAGGTCGGACAGACGGTATCTCCGGTTTAAGGGGTCCCGGTAGGAGGTGATATTGACCCCGGTGAGGACTATCTCACGGTAGCCTTCTCCTGCAAGCCGTACGGCCCTGTTCAGCACCTCTGTGGAAGAGAGACTCACCGAGGGACCCCGGGCCAGTCGTACACGACAGTAGGCACAGCGGTAGTCACAACCGTCCTGGATCTTCAGAAAAGCCCTGGAGTGGAAGCTGTAGGTATCGGGGGCAAAACGGAAGATCCCCCCCTTTTCCGCCTCCTCCCCGGCAAATCTCTCGACGCATCGAGCCGCCGCCTCGCGGAGCGCCTCTCCGGAAGCCTCAACGCTGCATCCTCCGGACTGTTCAAGACAAGCGGCCAGGTCCAGCAGCTGGTATTTTCGATCGTGTCCCAGTACAATCACGTTTGGGGCAAGCCCTTGCAGGGTATCTGCGTCAAGCTGGGCATAGCACCCCGTCACCATGATCACGGCATCGGGATTCCGCCGGGCGAGATGACGGATGATCCGCCGGGCTTTCTGTTCGGCTTTGCTGGTTACCGTACATGTATTGATAATAAAAATATCCGCCGACTCATCGTGGCGGGCAACAAAAAAGCCCTGCTTCCCGAAAGAAGAAGCCAGGGCTTCGCTTTCGCTCTGGTTGAGCTTGCAACCGAGCGTATAAAACGCGACCCTCATCCGGTTTTCATTTTCTCCTCTACTCTGTTTTTCCCTCTCTCGGCCTCATTTGACCCAGGGTTAAGCCGGAGGGCTTCATTGTACGCCTCGAGGGCGTAGGGGTAATCCTCAGCCTGTTCCCGGGCATACCCGAGGCGAGCCCACCACCGGGCTATTGCCGGAGTATGGTACACCGCGGTGGTAATGGCGATATCGGCGTGATGGAACTCACCGAGTCGAATAAAAATCTCACCCATCAAATAATAGACGGTATCGATACGCGCGCCGGTGGGCGCGAGGACGCCATACTCTTCAAACCACCTCAAAGCTTCTAGGTTGCGCCCTTCGTAAAAATGGACCTCCCCCACGATCTCCACCATCCGTGGATCATAGCGGGCTATCTCCATACCCTCGCGGGCGTAACTGAGGGCTTCGTCGTACTCACCAAGACGTACAAGACTCCAGGAGAGCACCGCGTAGGAATCCATATTCTGGGGCATATCCTCCAGCTCCTGTTTGCACACCTCAACTGCCTGCCGATACTCACCGGCATTGTACAACCTGAGCGCGTCAGGGCGATCCTGGGCTGTCAAGGCCACACAGAGGAACAGAAAAGTAATGAAAAATGGAAAAACTCTACGCATCAAATTCCTCCATATCTGACAATTTGACCTTCGGGGCCTCCATTTTGCAGATGCCGTTGAATTTGCAGCCACTCTCCATAATCACATCCGGCGCGGTGATATCACCGTCCACCATGGCTGAGGAGAAGAGTTCAACCCTCGTGTGGGCAAAGACATCTCCCTTGACGGTACCCTTGAGAGAGACGATATTCGCCTCCACCCTGGCCTCCACCACGGCGTCGGTGTCCACATACAGGTTGCCCTTCGCGCGAATGTCTCCGCTGAATTTTCCCTTTATCATCAGACTATCATCAAAGCTGAGTCGTCCGTCAAAACTAATATCATCTGCAAGAATGGTAACTATATCGTTCTCGTCTACTTCTCTTATCTGTACTTCGGACATACTACTTCACCTGCCTTCGGCCAATCGTACCCGCACTATTATGACCTGTCAAGTCCGGGGAAAGGACAGCCTGAATTCTCATTTTAGAAGTCTATTAGACTTCTAAAATGAGAAGTGCTGAAGGACGGCGCGGTTCCCCCTAAAAACAAGTATCACCGTATATCCTCTTCCAGCATTCTCAGGGTGGATTGAAAGCTCTCAAAAACGGCATTGCGCATATCCCTTGTATAGGGATTGTAGCGCTGCAGATCATGAAAAAGCTGAATGGGGTCATTGCAGGTCTGCTCCACAATATCGAGAAGTTTGTGATACCCCAGAGTCCCTATTCGGCTTTCCCTGAGATCCATGCCCTGAAGCACCCGACCGACAAAATGGGTTACCCCCTGGGTGTACGCCGCCTGCTGATCATGAGCGGAGGGTCTCATTTCGATAACATCCATATCGTACGATCTGAAAAAATCCGTCCAGCGGGAAAACTCCGCACCGGTGCACCTCGCCGGATGCATCACCATGGGAAGGCCGGCCACACCGTTTTTTCCCGAATCGGGACCAAACATGGGATGAGTCGCGATGATATGTACTCCCTCGGGAACTTCCTTTTCCATGATTTCCACTGGATATACCTTCACCGAACAGGTATCAAAGATGACCATACCTTTCTTCAAACGGGGGGCTATTGAAGTAACCACCTCTTGAAACGAAGAAATACTCACACAGAGAAAGAGGGCATCTACCTGCAGAAGTTCCTCCAGGCCTACCCAGCGAAGCCCGTCGGGAAGATCCTTCTTCGGGGAACGACTGGAAACCAGTATCGGACCGATTTTTTTTGATAGCAGGGACGCCCAGAATTTTCCAAATCTTCCAAGACCATATATTCCAATATTCATGCAGCGATCTTATCGAATTTTTTATCTTCCTACAATATATCGCAATTATTGTACCGAAGAAAAATATTCCCCCCGCGGAGAATATTGTAGATGCTTCGACTTTTCTCTGTTATGCTTAAAAAAAAATCAGAAAAAGAAAAAAACAGTGATGTGAAGGAGAATAAAATGACATTTTCGGAAAAAATGAAAGCAAAGGCACACAAAAAACAGAAGAAGCTGGTTCTCCCCGAGGGACTTGAACCACGAACTCTCAACGCGGTACGTAAAATCATTGACGAAGAGCTCGTTTCGGAGGTCCATCTTATCGGCGAGCGGGAGGAAGTCGAGAGGGCTGCCGCCCAGGCGGGTGCCGATATTGGAGGTGCCGTGATTGCGGTTCCCGGCGATGAAGAATACCTTGAGAAATTTGCCACTGAGTTCTATGAACTGCGCAAACACAAGGGCGTCACTAGGGAAGACGCCCGTAAAAAGGTCGTCGAGCCTCTCACCTGGGGCGCTTTGATGGTACGGATGGGAATCGTCGATGCGATGGTCGCGGGGGCTGAACACTCCACCGCTGCGGTGCTTAGGGCGGCCATGACCATCATAAAAACAAAGCCCGGGGTAAAACTGGCCTCCTCGTTCATGGTTATGTCGCTGGACGATAAAAAATGGGGGAACGACGGGAATATTATCTTTGCCGATTGTGCCACAATTCCCCAGCCGAATCCGGAGCAACTGGCGGAGATTGCCATCGCCTCATCGGATTCCTGTCGGACCTTTCTGGAGACCGAACCCGTAACCGCCCTACTCTCCTTCTCCACAAAGGGGTCCGCCTCGCATCCCCTGGTCGACAATGTGAGTGAGGCCCTTAAAATAGCATCGGCAAAACGTCCGGAATTGAATATTGATGGAGAATTGCAGCTCGATGCGGCTGTGATTGAAGAAATTGGCGCGAAGAAAGCACCGAACTCAAAGGTAGCAGGCAAGGCGAATGTCCTGATTTTTCCCGACCTCCAAGCGGGGAACATAGGATACAAGCT
>CAZJIN010000215.1:0-5350 GCA_964545955.1 uncultured Sediminispirochaeta sp. | reverse complement strand
CATAAAAATAGAAGAAAACCAGATAGTGGGCGAACGTAACGAAGAAAAAAATGGTTACGAGGCCGTTATCATGGGTGCTGTAGACGTGAAAGAAAGTCGCGTGACCAAACCTTACACGGGTCAGTTTGGTGACGGAGCTCCTAAACGCTATCTGATGGAAATGCGTGATTTTGAAGGCGAATACGAGAAGGGCGCGGTCCTCGGGGCCGAGTTGTTCAAAGATACCGCTTTTGTAGATGTGGTCGGTACCTCCAAGGGAAAGGGTTATCAGGGGGTTATGCGGCGTCACAATTTTGGCGGTGGACGAAAGACCCACGGTTCAAAATTTCACCGTGGACTCGGTTCCACAGGAATGGCGGCAACCCCTTCTAAGGTTCATAAAGGAACGAAGATGCCGGGGAGAATGGGAGCTGAAAGGCGAACCGTTCAAAACCTAAGGCTTGTGAAGGTGGATGAAGAGCGTCAGTATCTTCTGGTGAAGGGTGCGGTACCGGGACCAAACAAAGGTATTGTGATTGTCAAGAAAGCTAAGAAGAAGTAGGGGCACAACATGGAAGCAAAGGTCTTTTCGGTAAAAGGCGAAGAGATAAAAAATATCGACTTGAACGACGAAGTGTTCAATACCGCTGTGAACGATAGCGCGATTTACTACGCCATAAATGGTGAGCTGGCAAATCGTCGTATCGGAACCGCTTCCACAAAGAACCGGAAAAAGGTGCGTGGAAGCAATGCCAAACCCTGGCGTCAGAAGGGCACCGGTCACGCGAGGGCCGGTGACAAGAAGTCGCCAATATGGGTCGGCGGTGGTACGGTATTCGGTCCGCAACCCCGGGATTATCATATCAGGGTGCAGCGGAAGGTGAAACGGAGCGCGATGCGATCCATTTTGTCCGGAAAAGCTCAGGGTGAAGGCTTAAAGGTAGTGGAAGATTTTTCCATCGAAAGCGGGAAGACAAAAGACCTGATTTCGATTTTGAAAAATCTTGTAAAAGATGAGAGAACGGTGGTGGTACTGCATGAGGACGACGCAATGCTGAAGCGGGCCGGAAGGAATATCCCGTGGCTCAAGGTACAGGCGTACAATCGCCTCAGTGCTCACGAGCTATTTTACAGCAGAAATCTTGTGATGACCGAGTCTGCGGCTACCCTGTTGAACGACTTTTATTCGAAGAATATTGAGAGAGGTCGGTCGTGAGAGCGGATCAGGTAATTATAGAACCGGTGTTGACTGAAAAGTCAAACGCTATGCGTGAACAGGAAGAGAGAAAATACACCTTTAAGGTCAATCCCAGGGCAAACAAGAACCAGGTAAAGTACGCGGTGGAATCGCTTTTTGAAGTTACTCCTCTCGCGTGTAATATAAGCTGGGTGAAGAGCAAGCCAAAATCAACTCGAAGCAAATCGGGTTTACGGTTTGGGAAAACCACTCCATGGAAGAAAGCGGTGGTGACTCTGAAGGCCGGTGAGAAAATCGATGCGATCGAAGGTGTATAAGGGGGTATATACGTGGCACTAAAGAAGTACAAACCAAATACCCCGAGTCAACGTTACAAAACGGGACTCACGTTCGACGAGATCACTACGGAGAAGAGCGAAAAGTCTCTCACGAAGGGTCTGCCGTTTCATGCCGGCCGTGGTGCCGGTGGTCGTATAAGCGTTCGTCGAAAGGGTGGCAGGCACAAGAGAAAATATAGAGTTATTGATTTCAAACGGGATAAATACGGTGTGCCCGGAACTGTAAAGACTATAGAGTACGATCCAAACAGATCGGCCTTTATCGGGCTTGTAAATTACGCAGACGGTGAGAAAAGGTATATCCTTGTACCGAAGGGATTGAAGACCGGTGCGAAGGTAATGAGCGGACCCTCCGCGCCAATCGCGCCGGGGAATACACTTCCCCTCGAAAATGTACCGCTGGGTATGGAAATCCATAACATTGAGTTGAAAATGGGCCGTGGCGGACAAATGGTACGGACCGCCGGAGGACGTGCTGTCTTGGTTGCGAAAGAGGGCGATTATGTAACAGTGAAACTGCCCTCCGGTGAGATGAGAATGGTTTTTTCAAAGTGTAAAGCCACCATCGGAACTATCGGCAATGAAGAGCATATGAACGTCTCTCTTGGAAAAGCGGGAAGGTCCAGATGGCTCGGAAGACGTCCGAAGGTTCGAGGAGTTGTAATGAATCCTGTGGACCATCCCCATGGTGGTGGTGAAGGGAAGACTTCCGGTGGACGCCATCCGGTTTCACCAACGGGTGTTCCGACGAAGGGGTACAAAACTCGAAAGAAGAAAAAGTACTCCAGCAAACATATAGTAAAGCGAAGAAAATAGGAGTAGGTCGTGTCAAGATCGATTAAGAAAGGTCCTTTTATAGAGAAGAAGCTTTACAAGAGAATTGTCGAAGCGAGTAAAACGGGTGAAAAGAAGATGATCAAAACGTATTCTCGTTGCTCGACAGTCATTCCTGAGATGGTCGGTTATACCATTTCTGTCTACAACGGAAAAACCTGGGTTCCCGTCTATGTGACGGAGAACCTGGTGGGACACAAACTCGGTGAGTTTGCGCCTACGAGGTTTTTTCGAGGACATGCAAAATCCGACAAAAAAGTCGGGAAGAGATAGGTATCGATATGGAAGTGAAAAAAGGCTTTAGAGCAGAGGCGAAGTTTCTTCTTGTATCACCTCGCAAGTTGCGTCCCATAGCTGATACGGTTCGCAGAAAACCCTATACGGAGGCGATGGCCATCCTGGAGAACACTCCCAAGAAGGGCGCGGAACTTATCAGAAAAGTAGTTCAGTCTGCAGCGGCTAACGCCCTGTATCAGAATAAAAAACTTGATGAGGATAGTCTGTACGTAAAGCAGCTCCTTATCAATGACGGACCGCGAATGAAAAGGGTATGGCCCAGGGCTCGCGGGAGAAGGGATATTCTGCTGAAAAGAATGAGCCATGTTTCGGTGGTAGTTGACGAATTAGGAAGTATGGGGGAATAGATGGGTCAGAAGGTTAATCCGATAGGACTGCGTTTAGGTATCAACAAAACCTGGAAATCCAAGTGGTATGTGGATCCGCGTGATTACGTTGATACATTGCACGAGGACCTCAAGTTGAGAAAAGAGCTGGTGAATTGTCCTGAAGCAAGGGGAGCCGAATTATCAGATATTGAGATTATTCGACATCCGCAGCGAATAACGATAGTGGTGAAAACCTCCCGGCCCGGAATCATAATTGGAGCGAAGGGTTCCAACATTGAGAAAATAGGCAATCGCCTCCAGAAGCTTGCCAAGAAAAAGATCCAGATTAAGATCAAAGAAGTAAAGCGTCCCGAAGCGGATGCCCAGTTGATCGCCATGAATGTGGCAAGGCAGCTGCGCTCAAGGGGGTCTTTTAGAAGAGCCCTGAAAATGGCGGTGAACAAGGCCATGCAGGCAGGAGTCGAAGGTGTGAAGATAAAAGTCGGCGGTCGTCTCGGTGGAGCTGAAATGTCCCGTGTCGAATGGCAACAGGCGGGAAGGGTTCCTCTCCATACACTGCGCTCGGATATTGATTATGGTTTTCAGGAGTCCAATACCACCTTTGGTACTATTGGAGTGAAGGTCTGGATCTTTAACGGCGAAGTTTTACAGAAGGACCGAAAAGAAGACGCGGGTCTCCTGGTGAAGAAAAAGCCCGAAAACAAGCCGCAGAGAAGCAAGGAGTAGCTGGATATGTTAAGCCCGAAGAGAACCAAATATAGAAAAAGGCAACGTGGAAAGACCGATGGCGTTGCGACACGGGGGAACAAGGTATCCTTTGGTGACTACGGACTTCTGGCTCTGGAACCGAAGTGGATCACAGCTCGTCAGATAGAAGCAGCACGTATCGCAATGACCAGGCATATCAAACGTGGCGGAAAGGTCTGGATTCGAATATTTCCGGATATGCCGTATACCAAGAAGCCCGCGGAAACCCGTCAGGGCAAGGGAAAGGGAAATCCCGAAGGTTGGGTAGCGGTCGTAAAAACGGGAGCCGTTATGTTTGAAATGTCCGGGGTAAAACGTGAGCTTGCGGAGGAGGCAATGAAACTTGCCTCTGCGAAGTTGCCGATCAGAACGAAGTTCGTTTCGAGAAGGGATGTGGAGTAGGTTATGAAGAATTCATTTAAAGACCTGACTTTTCAGGAACTTGTGGAAAAACGTGAACAACTCCAGAAAGACTATATGGACTTTCGTATTAACAAGGTTATGGGACATGTGGAGAATGCCGTTGAAGCTCGACATCTACGCAGATCCCTGTCAAGACTGAATACGATTATTCACGAATATGCCCTTGGTATCAGAACTGCGGAACAACAGTAAAGGAAGAGGCGTGTAGAGATGTTTGAGAACAAGAAAACATATCAGGGACGTGTCGTGAGTGACAAGATGGATAAGACAATTGTAGTAGCCATCGAGAAACGTATGCTGCACAGACTCTATAAGAAGTATGTGAAACAGACAAAGAAGGTCAAGGCACACGATGAGAAGAATGAAGCGAAGCAGGGCGACCTGGTTCGGGTGGTCGAATGCCGGCCTGTAAGCAAGGACAAACAGTGGAGACTCACTGATGTTGTCGAGCGGGCTAAATAGGATTTGATGGAATCGTTGTAGAAGGAGTTACCGTATGATACAGATGCAGTCATACCTGAATGTAGCGGACAACAGTGGTGCAAAAAAGGTTCAGTGCATCAAGGTCCTCGGTGGGAGTAAGAGAAAAACTGCCGGCATTGGTGATGTTATCGTTGTAGCTGTGAAAGATGCCCTTCCGAATGCGCAGATCAAAAAAGGTGATGTGCAAAGGGCGGTTATAGTGAGGACAAAAAAGGAACATCGACGCCCAGATGGAACTTATATCCGGTTTGATGACAATGCCTGTGTGATTATTGATACCAATCAAAACCCGAAGGGGAAGCGTATCTTTGGACCGGTTGCCCGTGAGTTGAGAGATGTTGGATATATGAAGATAGTTTCTCTCGCTCCTGAGGTACTCTAGGAGGATTGAGATGGGAAGTAAAGTAGTGAAAACAAAGCTTAAGAAAGACGATACCGTGAAGATCCTTACTGGGAAAGATCGTGGAAAGACCGGAAAGATCCTGAGTATAAACAGAAACACCGGGCGTGTGTATGTACAGGGCTTGAATATGGTGAAGAAAGCGGTCCGACAGAAGAGTCAGCAGGAGAAAGGCGGTATCGTAGAGATCGAGGCGCCGCTGAACATATCCAATGTTGCTCTACTCACGAAAAGCGGTGAGGTGACCAGCATCGGATATAAGATTGAAAAAGACTAGAAGATAAGGATTGCTAAGACAACTGAGGGAAGTGGGATCGTGGCC
>CAZJIN010000214.1:0-5351 GCA_964545955.1 uncultured Sediminispirochaeta sp. | reverse complement strand
ATGTCGAAGCGTATCAGCTCGACCCCCAGAACCTTTGCCAATTGACGGGCCAGCTCGGTCTTTCCAACACCGGTGGGACCAACAAAAAGAAGGCTCGCCACCGGGCGTTCCGCTTTCCCGAACCCCGCCCTGGAGCGTTTGATCGCCCCGGCGACCGTGTTCACCGCCGAATCCTGACCGTAGACCTCCTCCGTCAACTGCCCTTCAATATTTTTCAGCCGTTCCACTTCATGTGAGGTAACCCGTTTCTGCGGAATCCTGGCGATCTTCGCAACTACATATTCTATGACGGCCTCATCTATTACGGTTGCAGCCGTTTCATCTTCGACAGCCTCAGCTCCGTCCGTGGCGGTATCAGAATCGTCGGCAGCCTTCTTTGTTTCGCCGGCAGCCTTCTTTGTTTCGCCGGCAGCCTTTTTCGTTTCGCCGGCAGCCTTCTTCGTTTCGTCGGCAGCCTTCTTCGTTTCGTCGGCGGCGACCTTCGCCTTTCCTCCGGCGGCATCAATCGCGATATTTTGAAACGAGAGCATCTGTGTATACGCGCCTGCCTCATCCAGTACGTCGATCGCCTTGTCCGGTTGAAAACGGTCGTTGAGATACTGGTCCGACAGGTCAACAATCGCCTCTAAGGCTTCATCGGTATACCGCACATGGTGAAACTCCTCGTACCTTTTCCGTATCCCCTTTAGTATTTCCAGGGTCTCTTCACGAGTAGGGGCCTCAACTTCGATCTTCTGAAACCTTCTTGAAAGGGCTCGGTCCTTATCAAAAAATTTCTTGAATTCATCGAAGGTAGTCGCCCCCACGCATCGAATTTTGCCTGATGAAATCGCGGGCTTCAACAGATTTGAGGCGTCCATGGAACCACCACTCACCGCGCCGGCTCCTACCACCGTGTGAATCTCATCTATAAAAAGTATTACCTGTTCTTCCTTCGCAAGCTCATCGAGGACCTGTTTCATGCGCTCTTCAAAATCACCTCGGTACTTTGTCCCGGCGAGGAGGCTTCCCATATCCAGGGCGTAGAGCTTGTAGTCTCTCAGGGAGGAAGGCACATGCCCCGCGGAAAGTCGCTCCGCGAGCCCCTCGGCAAGAGCGGTCTTTCCAACCCCCGCTTCACCCACTAAAACGGGGTTGTTTTTCAGCCGCCGGCACAGGACCTGCACGGTCCGCTCCAGGATATCCTCTCTACCGATCAGGGTCTCAAGCTCACCCTTCCGAGACGCCGTTGTCAGCTCGCGGGTAAACCTCTGGAGTGCCGATCGCCGGGATGTTTTTGCTCCTGTCTGAGGCACCTCCTCGTCCAGCAACTCCTCCTCTTCTATTTCTTCCAGGTCATCAAACCCTTCAGGTTCCGCCATACCATGGCTTACATTTCTGAGCAGAGTATAGCGGTCTATCCCCGCTTTTTTCAAAAAATAAGATCCGTAGGAATTTTCCTGATTGAAAATAGCCACCAGAATATCCGGAAGATCCACCGATTCCTTTGCCGAGCTCTCAGTATGAAAAACCGCCTGCTCTATAATCTCCTGAACCCCGACGGTTTGTATCGGATCCCCCTCATTAAGCTCCGGCACCTTTCCGGCGAAAAATTCTTCCAGGTCGAGACGGATCTGTTCGGGATCCGCTCCACAGTAGGTTATAATCTTTTCAACATTTTCAAAAAAAAGAGCCGCGTAGAGAATATGTTCAGGTGTCAGGTATTCACTGTGACGGTCCTTTGCTTCGAGATACGCTGCGTTCAGTACACTCTGCACATCCTGTGATACTTTCATTCGACCTGCTTACTCCTTCTCCACTATACATTCCAGGGGATATTCATTCTCCCGGGAAAGCTGCTTCACCTGCAGAGACTTGGTCCGGGCAATATCGTAGGTATACACGCCCACGAGGCCTTTCCCCTTCTTATGTACATCCATCATTATCCTGGTTGCTTCGGCGGCGGGCTTATGAAAGACATTCTGAATAATCCACACTACAAAATCCATGGTAGTATAATCATCATTCAGAAGAAGGACCCGAAACATATCGGGCTCCTTGAGGGCATTCTCCTCTCGCTCCTTCAGGTCAGTCCCGTCTTCCCTTATCGTCTCTTTTGCCATCTTCTCTCCCTTCGAATATTCCTTCGCCCCAGACCGCGTTGCTCTCTTATGGCAATTCAGTCTTTCTATGATTATTCCCCGGGTGGCGCGTAGTATCCCATCTCACTTCTACCGCTTCTTCCGAAAATCGAAACCTGGACCTCCACGGGCAGGTAATTCCTGCCAAAATCCGATTCTCTTCCGGTCTGGAAGGAAAGGATGTACCTTCCGGAAGGGGATGACCTGAGACTCTTCACCACCGGCGCAACCCCCTTCGGATTGTAGAGGTATACATTCTCACCACCGGTCCGGTCACAGAGGAACTGTACTTCCGGTGACACCGTCCCCTCAGGATCGGTGGTCACGCTGTAGAAGGTCACGTTGTTGTGCAGGAGATAATCCGCGAGATGGATCAATTCATACGAATCGAAGGCGTTTTGGGCTAGTCTCCCTGAATTCAAAAATACCACAGCCCTTCGCTCACCACCACTCAGCAGAGGCGGAACGGCTAGTCTGAGCCCCTGATCAAATCGCCATTCGGAGGAAAAGGAACCCCTCAGCGCAGCCGCTCTGATTACCTGAGGATCCCCGCTGTTCTCCACCTGCATTACCGGATTCAAACCGGCGAGAACCACATGAACAAGCCCCTCAGGCAGTAGTTCATCGGTGAGTTGTGCAACCATCCGGCTGATTTCGTTTATTCGTTCTCCCATCAGTTCCGACCCTTCGATCAGCAAGGACACCTCGGCAAAGTTTGACTGATCCACCGCCCCTTCAAGGCTCATCCCCTCCACCGCGTATCTTCCTTCGGTCAGATAAAAATTTTCCTGTTCAAGGCCGATGAAGGGAGAACCGTCCCGTCGCTCCACCGTGAGGTCCAGGAAAATTTTGGGAAACCGGTCCGAGTTCACCTGATTGATACTAACAAAAAGGCCTGAATACATACGGCTGAAATCAGCGTGCATCGACACACTATTCTGATTGAAATCGGCAAGCAGCAGGTTGTCGTTCATGTCCCTGGCAGCCTGGATCACCTTGGGCCGAGGTCCCTCCGGAAGCACCAATGGGAAAAAGGACTCCGTTTCTATATCAAAAAGCAACACCTTATTCTCATCCGCCACGAGCAATTGTCCGGGTTTATAGGTGGAAATACCTTCAGGCTGTTCGAGGTAGTCGTTCCCGATACTCCTGATGAAGTTGCCACTCTCATCAAACACCAGTATTTCAGCCCGTTTTTTGTCCGCGACATATACCACATCATTGACCGCGTGAATTCCCGTGGGCTCGTTCAAGGATTCCAGCTCTCCCCGAACGCCTCCAAAGGAGAGAATATAGTTTCCCCCGTAGTCAAATTTGGACACTCGCCTGTTTCCCTGGTCCGTCACATACAGATATCCCTTCCGATCATCCGTGATAAACTGCGGCCCCAGCAACAAGCCCTCTCCCGTGCCGGTACCTCCGAAGCGGGCGAGGACCCTCCCCCGGGGAGTGCAACGCACAATCCGATCACTGGAAAACTCGGTGATAAATAAGCCTAGCTCGGGATGCACGGTCATATCAAAGGGATGGTTTAAGCCCTCAATCCCCCCGCGGATTGTTGTCTTCAGGGTCCCGTTCATGGAGAATTTAAGAACTTCATTATCCGCAAAGGATACTACATAAAAACCGCCATCCACAGACGGAACGACGGAAGTAGGCCTTTTGAACACCTCTACTTCCCCTCCGGCACCCTCAAGTCTGTGAAATTCCACGTACTTCGGCTCCGTCACTTCGGTACCTTCTATCCGTTCACGTCGATACCTGATGGTCGAAATCATGTTCGTCATCGCCGCGCCAAGGACCTCCTGTTCCAGGAGCCTGGCCCATATCTCCAGGGCCACCGAGGTTTGACCATTGCGATAGTACGTTCTTGCCAGCCATTCTTCGGCAAGGCGGAATTCCGGGTTAAAGGCGAGACTTTTTTCGAAAGACAGAAGGGCTTTGTTATAGGCCCCGTCGTGAAACGCGTTGACACCGAATTTCAGCTCTTCTTCCGCGTTGAACTGGTCCATATCGATTCTCCCGGGTGCTTCAGCTTCCCCCTCCTGCGCATTCAGTACCCCCATCGATACAACAAAGAGGATCAACATGGAAAATATGACTTTTTTCAGGGTTCCCCGTCGACCCATAGCACCTCCCCTTATTTCTCAGGCCTAAACTCTTTGGCCACCCTGTGCAGATGGGTACGAATCACCGGATGCTCGTGTGAAATCTGATAGGCCTTTTTAATATACCCATGGGCCTCTCTGTATTTCCCCATTTTAAAATAGACCCATCCAAGAGAATCGAGATACGCGGGCTGATCGGGGTCTTTTCTAACAGCTTGTTTACACAAGTCCAGTGCTTCTTCTAGATCAGATCCCTGTTCCGCTTTTATATATCCAAGACTGTTGAGTATATTCGCATTCTCCGGATCCAGCTCTCGTGCTTTGAAGATGTAGTCCAGACTCTCCGCCGGTTTGTCCTGTTGAAAAAGCACGTAGGAGTAAACCGAATAGACCTGAACCGATGTAAAACCACCGTCCATCAACTGCTTCAACTCGTACTCGGACAGAGAATATCGCTCGGTAATACTATAGATCACCGCAAGCAGGAGCCTGCACTGGTATAGATGGAGAAAATCGGGATAAGTCGTAACCACCTGCTCAAGATGAAGAAGGGCCTCATCGTAATTGCCCAAACGGGAATAACAAAGACCCAGATAGTAGGAAAGCTCGGGATTGTCCGACGGATCATCCTCGATGGTCAACAGTACCCCAAGGGCTTTCTCAAATCTTTTTGCCTTGTAGAGCCTCACTGCGGCCTCGAACGCGCTACTCATCCCGGGACAACCTGAAATCGGCGGCCTGATATGTATGGGTCACCTCATGATTCATCGGATGAAGATAAACCGGAGAAACGGATATCCTCCCGGCCTGTACCGCATTCCAGTCGCTTCCCTCTTCTTCCCGGGCATGAATTGCCTCTCCCGTCAGAAAATAGTAGGAATCCCCCCGGGGCCCTTGAAATAACTCGGCCTTGTCACTGTAGATTCTCCTGGAGGGGTGGGTTATTTCAAGCTCGTACTCCTTTTCCGTACCAACGGGAAAGTTAATATTAATAAAGTGGTCCGGATTCCACAGCTTCAAAAAAAGTTCCAGATTCCGTCGGATAAAAACAGCAGCCTCCCTGAAGGGAAAAGGAGCCTTCAGGGGTGCCACAGAAACGGCTATACTGGGAATCCCCACGAGG
>CAZJIN010000213.1:0-5351 GCA_964545955.1 uncultured Sediminispirochaeta sp. | reverse complement strand
GAGTTTGTAGTACTTGTTTCCGGCAGGAAAAAGAGTTAAGATCTATGGTAAAGGTGACGATAAGTATAGTGAAAGGGAGGAGTCAGCAATGAATATTGAGGGAATAGGACCTATCGATCCGGTTTCAAAACTTACGAAGGGTCACAAGGCACAACAGACGGCAAAGATCGGGGCGAAAGACTCGATCAATATTTCCTCAGACGCGAAAACAATGGGCGAGGTCTACAAAATTGCCGAACAGGTCAAGGCTGCCGATGATGTTCGATGGGACCGTATCGCCGAAGTGAAAGAGAAGCTGAAGGACCCTGACTACATTGACGGTAAGGTAGTTGACGGTGTCGCCGATTCAATAATGAAGATGTTCGATCTCAGCTGATCTCCGGGAAGCCGGAAGATGGGCGATGGAAATATCAGGCAGGGATTCATTCTCTGCCTTTTTTTTGATACTATCATTAAAAAAGAATACTGAAACATTCTGGGGAAAAGCCGATGCGTGATCTTGAGCTGTATATACCGACACAGATTTTCAGTTCCCACGGGGCGGTAAAAAAACTGGGTGCCACCTGCCTGCAGGGAAAGACCCGAGTCCTTTTGATTACAAACAACGAGATCCAGGAGGGGGGGGCACTCAAGGAGATCCGACGGAATGCCGAGGCCGGGGATATCGAACTCATTGTGGAACCCGAGGTGAGTCCCTTTTCCACCGAGGAAGTGGTGGACAGTATGCTGAAGATCGCGCGTATCAGCTACGTGAAGGGGGTGATCGGTTTCGGAGATATCGCCGCCCTTTCGGTCGCGCGGGCGGTGGCGATACTCCACGGTTCGGACCTTTCAGCGGGAGATCTGGCGGAAGCGGGGATAGGACTAAACAACCCGGTACTCCCTTATCTGGAAATGCCGGCTGTTTTCTGCTCACCCTTTTTCTTCAACGGAGGACTGGTGCTGAACGACAAAGTCGAAAAAAACGCCAGGTTTATCGATGTACCCGGGTTTATGCCGTGTTCTCTCCTGCAGGACCCCATGTTTTTAAAAGAATTTTCCAAAAAATATCGGATTGCCTCCTTACTGGAGACACTGCTGCTGGCGGTGGAGGGGTATTTCTCGAAGGGGTCCACATTTTTTTCAGAAACCCTTCTGTTGCGAGGTATAGGGCTTTGCCTTGATAGCCTCCCCGGTCTCCTGGAGAATCCCGATAACCTTGATGTGCTGACCAGGGCTCAGCAGGCGGGCTTTTTTACAGGATATGGCCTTGGAATGAGCGCGCCGGGTTGGGGTGCCGCGGCGGCGTACCTCCTCGGGAGTAGAAAAAAGGTTCCCTCGGCTATAGTCGCCACCATTCTGCTCCCGTACGTGCTGGAATATGGACTGGAAGTATGTCCGGAAAAGGTCGCCAGAATGGGAAACATGCTGGGGGAGAACCTCAAAGGGCTGTCGGTGGTCGCGGCTGCGGATCGGGTGGTGGAATCGATACGGGCATCCCTCGGTGTTGAACAGCTGCCCGGGCGTCTGAGTGAAATCGGGATAGATGAGAACCACTTGCTCCAGGTTTCCACTCAAATGGAAGAAATTCCCTTTCTCGCACATCTCCCCGTCCCTGTGGGATCACGAGAGCTTTTTGCATTGCTCAAGAACGCGTTGTAACAGATCATGATCACCGTACGCAAGCTACAATCGCTTCCCCCAAAAACAAGGTTGAGAAAAATCGTAACCCTCATGGAGGAATGGGAACATGGGTTCACCCGGCGCAAAAATGTTGACCGTGACTATCAGCGCAGGGTAATGAGGCTTCTCCTTGATCAACCCGAGCTTCTTCAATCGGCTCATATCCTAGGCATCACCCGGTATCTTGAACTTATAGAGACCCCGATCGAGGATGAGGACCGGGAGCTGTTTTTACGGGTACTCCATAACATTCGCTATGGAATCATGGATACCCTGGGCCTCGCGCCGGCGGACTGGGATTTCTATGACGAGACTTCGTGCAGCCTGGTACGGAATGCGGCTGATACCCTTCCCATGGGGCTCTACCTGGATGATATCCGTTCACCCTACAATGTGGGTTCCATTTTCAGGACTGCCGAGGCCTTCGGCGTAGAACGGATCGTACTCTCCGAATACACCGCGGCTCCGACCCACCCTCGCTCCCTCAGGACCTCCATGGGATGTACGGAGATCCTGCCATGGGAGATCTCTTCACTGGAGAAAATCGCCGATCGGAATTTGGTCTTCGCCCTGGAACTTGGGGGTGTTCCCCTGGATCATTTCACCTTTCCCAGGAAAGGGGTGGTGATTCTCGGATCGGAGGAGCTTGGAATTGGGCCCGAAGCACGGGAAATCGCACGTAAGAGCGCCGGCATAGTCTCCATCCCATTGCGGGGCGCAAAAGCTTCCCTCAACGTGGCGGTGGCCACGGGTATTCTCCTCCACGCGTGGGTCTCCGCCCTCACTGGAACACCCTGATCGCAAAGCCCTGACAGGCCGCTTTTGGCGCTGTTCTACACAAGCCTGGATAGTTCCGTGGGTGGCTCCTCAAGAAAACGGACTGATCCCCATTTTAGAAAACTACAGTAGGTTCTATCACCGTATTCCCATATCCTGACATCACGACCGACCGCCAGTTTTGACAAAAGCTCATTCATGATTTCAAAAACCCGGGGCGAAGGATTCCTATTCAGGCCGACAATGATCTCTCTGGGAAGAATCGCCGCGATCTCCCGTGCGGGAAGCTGGGCTTCGATTTCGAAGTGTTCCTCCTTCTCCCGAAGGAGCATTATCACTCTGAGTCGGTTCGCCTCAAGGGAAGACTTCGCTTCTTTGACTGTGTACAGTGGTTTCATCACTTTCACCTCCTGTAGTATATGAGGGGCGAAAATGAATGGGTGCTTCAATTCGCATATTAAAAAAACACCGTGGGGTCAACGACTCCACGGTGTGAAGGGATTAGGGGGGATGTATGAAATCAGCGGTGTAAGGCCCGCTCGATCTCAGCTTGGTTAAAACCCACGATTACCCTTCCATTAATATCAACCACAGGAACACCCATCTGTCCGGATTTTCTCACCATCTCATCCGCCTTTGAACGATTGGAAGCGATGTTGTACTCGGTAAACCGAACCTGTCGCTGACGAAGGTAATCTTTCGTTTTGTGACAATAGGCACAAGTGGGGGTTGTATACAGTGTAACTGACATAGCAATCCTCCATGTTTATTGGTATTTTAGTATTAAAAATATACTATATAGAAAAAGAAAAGTCAAATGAAATGTTTTTTATGGGGTAGGTCGGGCAAATTCCCTGCGGGAAATGGGTAAAAGACTATCCGAAACCCAAGCTTCTTCCCCTCGGCTTGAGCTTAGAGGTTTTCTCGTCTGGCGGATTCGTTCTCAAAAGCCTTGCTGAGGCGGTCTATGATTACCTTCACCTGCTCTTCGCTCCTGATCCCGTAGTTCTTGAGCACATCCTGGTTCAGTTGTTCGTAGGCGAGCTCTCCATCTTCGAGGTTCACCAGGGCATTGGCCAGATATACGGTGTATACGACATCCTTCATGGACGGGTCACAGTCCAGTGGTTCATGATGATACCGGATTGCCTGGATCAGGGTAGGGGGAAAGTTCCATTTCTCGGCGATTTGTCCGCCGATTTCTGCGTGGTTCAGACCGGTGGAGAGGTCTTCGAATAACTCGCGATGGATACCCCTCTCTTCGCAGAAGCCGGAGATCTTTTCCAGAAGATGGGGATGCACCTCGGAAAAGATGATTTTTCCAATATCATGGAGGATCCCACCTACATAAGCATCATCGAGCAGGTCTTTCTTTCGTTTGAAGTTCCGCGCCAGGTTGTAGGCGTAGAAAGCCGTCTTGTAAGAGTGATTCCAGAGCCACTTCATCTGCTGGTTGAGGATCTGCTGGGTACCATAGGAGTAGAGGAGGTTCTTGAGCCCCCTCAAGCCAACCAGTTTCACCGCTTCAATAATATTGTCCACCCGCTTTGGGAGCATGAACTGGGCGGAATTGACCACCTTGAGCAGGTCGGCAGTCAGAGACGGGTCCGTGCTGATCTGGCGGGCAATGCTGCTGATCTCCGAATCGGGGTCGTTAATCAGTTTCTGCAGCTGGATGATATTGTCGGGGAATTGGGGTAGCTCGTTGATCTCCTTCACGATCTCTTCGCTGAGCATATCGAGGTTCTCCACGTGGATATCGGAAAAGGGCAGGGTGATGCGCGCAATGGTCTCACCATCGTCTACATCGATATCGAAGGCATCTTCATCAAGTCCGATCTTCTTGAGCATCAGGACAAGAATGACTATTCCCAGGCCCGCGCCCTCGGAATCATCTATCACCGTTGAGAGAGCCTCTTCCATGGTTTCAAAAGCCCGGGATCGGGCGATACGATCATAGACCCTCATCTGTTCTCTTCGGGAGATCTCGGTGTTGTTCTTGATACTCAGGTGGAAAGTCTGCTGCTTCACTTGAAACACAATCTTGATATAAAGACCCGCTTCTTTCTGCATTTCCAGGTAGTGCTGAATATTGGAGAGTGTATCTTCCTTGAAACCCTTCATTCCCTCTTCATATTCCTTGGGATTACCCAGATCGAGTTCGCGTTCCGTGAAATATACCCGTTTGGTATTGGCCTTCTTGGCATTCACCGCGAGTTCTCTCATACAGTAGGCGAGCCTGTCCTTGAGATGGTCCTGGCCGAACTCCTTGAGAAAAATAGCCAGAATATCCTCAAGATACATCTCAGTCTCGTGGGGAAGGGTATAGGTTTTGATTGAAAGCGGAATCGAACTTCTGATTGCTTTTTTAACCTGTTCAACATTGACCTTTGGTGCCATATACTCTACCCCATCACTAATCTGAATAGCCAGTTTTAAAAAATATGAAAAACTTAACCTTTATTATATCATAAGAAGGATACGATGAAAGTCAAGACGAATATTTTCTGTTTTTACCTGAAACATACTTTTTCCGGTCCAAATGCATCAGGAGTAGTTCTTTACCTGATTCGCCATCTCTTTAAGACGATGTTCTATAAGGGCATTGAAGGAATCCTTTGGAAATAGGCCCTTCATGTTTCTTTTGCCGGCACTCCTGTCAGAGAGGAGCTCGAGCCCTTCATCGATTGTTGATATTGGGTACACATGGAATTTCCCATTCTCTATCGCCTCGGTCAACTCCATCCCCAGCATCACATTCGGGATGTTATGAGCGGGAATCAGGACCCCCTGTTCGCCCGTAAATCCGAAGACTTTGCACATGGTAAAAAAACCCTCTATCTTTTCCGAGATACCGCCGACCGGCTGGATCTCTCCCATCTGGTTAATAGATCCCGTGACCGCCAGACCCT
>CAZJIN010000212.1:0-5362 GCA_964545955.1 uncultured Sediminispirochaeta sp. | reverse complement strand
GATATCCCTTGAGGTGGTTTCCGTCGACGGAGAATGGTTTTTCGGACCATCTTCCCCTTCTCCTGACGGTGGAGGTATCCGGGGGATGAGCCGTGAGATGTTGGTGGGCACAGCCGGAGGACACCGCCGGAGGACACCGCCGGAGGACACCGCCGGGGGACAGAACCGGGGGACCCAGCCGTGCGTAACGCCATAGGGGGATTAGGGTTTTTCGATTCTTTTCAGAAGGGTTTCAATGCGTTTCGATTGGTTTGAGAGGGTGTCGAAACTGCGGGTGAGGTTTCTGAGATGGGTGCCTGCGGTATTCAGGGTATGGTCAAAAGCGGCCATTTCTGTTTGTACTTCGTAGAGGTAGGTCAGTAGTTTTTCCGCCTTCCGGGAGAAATTGAAACCCTTCAGACCATAGGCGACCGTCTGGATATAGAGAAAAAGGCTGGAGGGGCTTACCGGGACTACTTTCTGTTTCAGAACCGACGCCGAGAGATCGCCGTCCTCGACAAAACAGCGGTAGTAGATATTTTCCGAGGGTATGTACATCAGGGCGAACTGGAGGGTATTTTCCTCCGGGCGGATGTATTTCTCGGCGATATCCCGGGCGTGCCGGATAAAGGTTCGCTTAATCTGTGCGGGAATTTCTCTGGGGGCGTCACCCTGTTCCGCGGGAAGGGGAAGCAGGGCGTCTCTTACACTCTGAAGGGGGAATTTCGCGTCCACGGCTACGATATAGTTGCCCAGACGAATGATCGCGTCTGCCCGATTGCCGTTTTGAAACCCGTACTGGAGGGAATAACCCTGTTCGGGAAGCCAGTTGCGCAGAAGTTCCTCGAGAAGGGTTTCGCCGACTCCACCGCGGGTGTGGGGTACAATAAAAAGGGTACGAAGTTCTTCAAGGCTGCCCGATATTTTTTCGAGCTGATTCAAACGTCCCTGAAGCTCTCCAAGTTGGAGGTTATGGCCTTCGTTTTTTCGGAATAGAAGTTTCTGGAATAAAATCGTAAGAAGAACTGCGAGGATAATGATGCTGATAAACCATGGAACAAGCTGGGGGACTGTCATTTTATCTCCTGCAGGGGTATTGAACGTCCTTGCCTGAGGTGTGCACGCGACTCTCGGGGTGTTTCATGGGTACATGCATTCGTTGATGAGAGGCGAAGGATCGTGGAAACCTTTTGAAAAAAATCAGGATATTTCTTTTTCCTGTGCCTCCGCTTCCTGCCTTTCCTTCTCTTCGTCTTCCACATTCTGAGAGTTGACCTGATAAAAGAGATGTTCAAGTTCAAGGGCGATATTGACATTGTGAATCGCAATGTTTCTCGGACAGTCGGAACGGGAGCATTTCAGCTCCACCGGGGCGAAATTCAGAATACCGTGGATTCCCGCTTCAATCAGGCGGTCCATTATTTTCGACGCCTCGGTATCGGGAACGGCTATGACTCCCACCTGGATGTTGTGTTCCTTGATATATTCTTCGATTCTGTCCAATGAATAGATTGGTACTCCGCTGGAGTTGTGTACCGATTTGGGCTGGATATCAAATCCGGCGACAACATCGATGCCATCGGTGTTGAAACCGCTGTACTCCATCAGGGCGGTCCCGATGCGACCGCATCCGATGACTATGACCTGTTGAGGTTGATCGCGACCGAGGATCTTGTCCAGTCTATGTACAAGGGTGTCGATGTTGTAACCGCCCCTTTTATTTCCGGGGAGGTTTAGGGTGGAGAAATCCTTGCGCACCAAAGCAGGGGTCACTCCAATTGCGTCTCCCAGGTTGTTGGAGAAAACACGCTCAAAACCCAGGGCTTTCAGTTTGTAAAGAAGCCTTTTGTATTTTGTAAGCCGTAGAATAAAATCCTTGTTCATATATTACTCCGTTGAAAAGACATTTTGTAAAAAAAGAATATATTTGTAGATTTCACGACAAAATCTGTTATAATTTAGCATGTGAAACAATACAGAGTCCAGTTGATTTTAAATCCTTCCTTTTTCACAAGTTTTACGGTTTTCACACCTTACCGCAATTTAATATGTGCTTGGTTTCACATAAACACTTTATATAATAGTATTGATTTAAAAAAAAATCAATTAAAACCTGAAAAAATCACAATATCCCGTTTTAATAGTGCTTTTTTTATTGATTGTTTTTTGATATTTCTCTATGATACCCACGAAAATAATTTATGCTTTCACACCCGGAGATGTGAAAGAATGGAGGTCCCATGTCTGTAGAGGTAAGGAGCGAAAGTGGAATAAGCTTCTCTCAGGAATTGCTTGATCATATAGAGACCTGGCGACACAAACCGGGCAATCTCATAATGATTCTGCACAAGGTCCAGGAAGAGTTCGGTTTTATCCCTCGGGAAGCGGCAAAACAAGTGGCGAAGCTGCTGAATGTTCCCCTGGCCAAAATTTATGGTGTAATCACATTTTATCACTACTTCAAGTTGAATAAGCCTGGAAAATACAACATTCAGGTCTGCATGGGAACTGCTTGTTATCTGAAGGGTGGTGAGGATATCCTGGATGAACTGGAAAAGCTGCTGGGGATCGGGGTGAACCAGGTAACCGAGGACGGACAGTTCTCAATTGAGGCTGTTCGTTGTGTGGGTGCCTGCGGTCTGGCACCGGTGCTGGTGGTCGGCGAAAATGTGTTCGGAAAGCTCACGAAGGAAAGGATCCCCGAGATTTTGTCAAACTACCAGGAGAAGTAGATGCACCGGAGCATTTGTGATTTTGTACTGGATCTCGTTCAGAACTCCGTTGAGGCGGGGTCTACCCTGGTTGTGGTTGATTTCGGGCAATCAGAAAAGCAGGTGGGGATATTTGTGTCCGATAACGGTCCCGGGATGAGTCCGGAGAAGCTGGAGAGGGTGAAGGATCCTTTTTTTACGGATGGAACCAAACATCTGCACAGGGATACGGGGCTGGGACTGGCCTTTCTCGCCCAGGCGGTTGAAATGTCCGGCGGTGATTTTGATATTGACTCCAGGGAAGGGCAGGGCACTTCGGTGAAAGTCCTGTTCAACATCGATAATATCGATACCCCTCCCGTGGGCGATGTGGTGCATACCCTGCTGGCGGCCCTTACCTACCCGGGGGAATACGAGATGGTAATCAATCGAAACTCAATATCGCCGTTCTGTTCCTATACCCTCACCAGGTCGGAAATCGCGGAGGTCCTTGGAGGATTTGAAACCGCGGGAGCTTTAAAACTGCTTCGCAGTTATCTGGTTTCACAGGAAGGGATAGGTGAAGAAGCGACTGTGAGTCGCGAGAAATAAAATAAGGAGTAAGTTATGACTCTTGAAGAATTGCGGAAATTAAGGGATGAACAGAAAAAAAGTCTTTCCCGCAGAGATGTGGAAAATAAGGATATGCAGATAATCGTTGGTATGGGAACCTGTGGCATCGCCGCCGGCGCGAAAGAGGCCCTGGATGCGTTTATTCAGGAGCTGGACGAACAGGACCTCGGGAACGTGAGGGTCACCCAGACCGGCTGTATGGGCCTGTGTTATGTGGAACCGACCGTGGAGGTGCTGGTGCCCGGGATGCCCGATGTAATCTACGGCAAAGTGGATTCGGAGATCGCCCGTAAGATAGTGCGAAAGCATATTCTCGGCAAGTCCCTTGTAAATGATCATGTCTTTGACCGGCCGGCGGCGGATATTGTGGAACAGGGAGGCGGGAACTAATGGCGGATTTCAATCATTACATACTGGTCTGCGGCGGTACCGGCTGTGTATCGGCGAAATCTGATATTATTTTCAAAAACCTGATCCACGAGTGTGAAAAACAGGGGGTAAGAGAGAAGACACAAGTGGTCAAAACGGGCTGTTTCGGATTCTGCGAGCAGGGACCGATCGTCAAGGTACTGCCGGAAGAGTCCTTCTATGTACATGTGACCCCGGAGGATACTCAGGAAATAATCAGTGAACATATAGTAAAGGGGCGTGAGGTCTCACGACTTCTCTACGACAAAACGGAGAGCAAGAAACGGGCTCAGATTGATGAGATGGATTTCTATCAGAAACAGTTTCGTATAGTGTTGCGTAACTGTGGTGTGATAGATCCTGAGAATATCAACGAGTACCTTGCCAGAGACGGGTATGTGGGGCTCGAAAAGGCGCTTTTTGAAATGAAGCCCGACGACATAATTGAAGAGTTGAAGATTGCAGGTCTTCGGGGACGGGGCGGAGCGGGATTTCCTACCTGGATGAAATGGAATTTTACAAAAAATGTTCAAGAAGCCCAAAAATATATCGTCTGCAACGCCGATGAAGGTGATCCCGGCGCGTATATGGACAGGAGCACCCTCGAGGGGGATCCCCACAGTATCCTTGAGGCGATGACCATCGCCGGATACACCGTGGGGGCCGATTACGGGTACATCTATATCCGTGCCGAGTATCCCCTGGCAATCAACAGGCTGAAAATCGCCATGAAACAGGCCAGGGAATACGGACTCCTCGGCGAAAACATTCTGGGGAGTAATTTCAGTTTTGATATCGAAATCCGACTGGGAGCCGGTGCCTTCGTGTGCGGTGAAGAGACTGCTCTGATCCAGTCAATCGAGGGCGAACGGGGGATGCCCACGCCGAGACCTCCTTTTCCCGCTACCAACGGTGTGTTCGGAAAACCAACGGTGATTAACAACGTTGAAACCTGGGCGAATATACCCGTGATAGTGATGCGGGGTGGAGGTTGGTTCTCGAAGATAGGAACCGAGGATTCGACGGGTACAAAGGTTTTTGCCCTGACGGGAAAGATCAGAAACTCGGGTCTGGTGGAGGTACCGATGGGTACGACCCTTCGAGAGATAGTCTTTGATATCGGTGGTGGTATCGACAACGGCAAAGAATTCAAGGCAGTGCAAACGGGTGGCCCCTCAGGAGGCGTTATCACAAAGGATTATCTCGATACTCCGATTGATTACGTGCATCTCAAGGAGCTCGGATCGATCATGGGCTCCGGTGGAATGATAGTCATGGATGAGGACGACTGTATGGTGGACGTCTCGAAGTTCTACCTGGGTTTTACCGTTGATGAATCCTGTGGAAAATGTGCTCCCTGCCGAGTGGGGGGGCGGACCCTTTACAATATTCTCGATCGGATCACAAAGGGCGAAGGTGAAATGGAGGATATTGAAAAGATTAAAACCATCGGACATGCAATGCAGAAAGCCTCTCTTTGCGGTCTTGGTCAGACGGCCCCCAACCCGGTCATTTCCACGCTGACCTATTTTGAGGATGAGTACAAGGCGCATATAAAGGACAAGCGCTGTCCCGCTGGTAACTGCAAGAAACTCATCTCCTACCACATCCTTGCTGATAAATGTATAGGGTGTGGTCTCTGTGCCCGACGG
>CAZJIN010000211.1:0-5380 GCA_964545955.1 uncultured Sediminispirochaeta sp. | reverse complement strand
CCGACGTCTCGGTCTTCTGTCGTCAGAAGGATCAGCTGGACGATGCAGGCGCGGTGGCGGCTCCGAATATCGCCGTAGAGGTTTTGTCCCCCCTCCACCTCGGTAAAGGACCAGCGTGAATAATTGAGGCTCTACGAACGCTTCGGCGTCAAGGAATACCGGATTATCGACCCGGCAAACGAAACCCTGTCGGTATATACATTAAGCAACCCGAAGGCAAAAGGCGCCCCGGAGGCACGAGGTGAAAAGGAGGCGGGTAGGAACCTGGATACGGGCAGCGTCACGGGCGCCCTGGGAAAACAAACCTACGGCAGGGCGGCGGTCTACGGGCCGGAGGACACGTATCAAAGCAGTGTTCTCGCTGGGTTCGACCTGAACCTCGCAGGGCTGTTTGTATAATTTTCAACTAATCCCTCTCCCCTCCGCAAGCACCCGACCGGGTCTGTTTCTGGAAAAAAACAGCAGCGCCACACAAAGGGTTGCGTACTCCGCGAGGGGGATGGCGATAAAAATCCCCACATCTCCCATGAGGGCCGAGAGGCTGAGAACAAGCACCACGGGAAGCACCAGGGACCGCAGAAGGGCGATGGCGGCGGAGTGGGCTGCCTTGTGCAGGGAGGTCAGATAGGAGGAGAAGGCGATGTTGATCCCGTTGACCAGCATTGCAGGCCAGAAATAGGACAAAAAAATCCGGGCGGTGTTGATGGTGTGGTGCTCTCCCGCCGGTAGAAAGATGCCGATCATACGGTCGGGAAAAAGCAGAATGACCGCAACCATAACGATGCCCACCCCGCCGTTTGTGATCAGCCCCAGCCGCATAAAAGCAGCGATCCGGTCCTTCTTCCGTGCGCCGAAGTTGGTGCTGAGCAGGGGCTGGAGGGCGTCGCCTACGCCGTAGCTGATCATCAGGCCGAAGTAGAGGATATAGTTGATAATGGTAAAAGCCGCCACACCGCTCGCGCCGAAGCGGCGCATCATCACGAGATTGAAAAGGTAGATTACGATTCCGGCGGAAATCTCATTTATGAATTCCGAAAAGCCGTTGAGGGCCGCTTTTGCCAGGGGCCACCAGGAACCGCGGGGACGGACAAACCGCAGCCGCGCCTTTTTCAAAAAAAACGGAGGCAGCAGCACAAAGGCGCTCAGGGTATAGGCTATGCTTGTCGCATACGCCGCGCCCCGAAGTCCCATCCCGAGGACCCCGACGAGAAGCGCGTCCAGGGCGATATTGAAAACTGCAGCGGCGAGCATCCCGAGAAAAGAGAGGCGCGGTCGCCCTTCGATTTTCACGAAACCCGCCAGAACGAAGGAGAAGGCAAAACCGGGTATAAAAAAGAGAACGATGAAGAGGTATTCCCGCACCATGCCGCTCAGAAGCTCGTTCGCGCCGAGAAGCGAAATGAGCGGGTCCAGAAAAATCAAACCAACCGTCATGGAAAGCCCGCAAAAAACCCCGATGCCGATACAGGTCTTTGTGAAAGTGTCCGCAGCGGCGGCGGCATTTTTTTCGCCCAGGAATTTGCCGGCCACCACCCCGCCCCCCACTGTGAGCATTATGATGATCCCCGATATCAGGGTGACCAGAGGTATCGTCAGGTTGACCGCCGCCAGGGCTTCCGCGCCCACAAAATTCCCCACAAATATCCCGTCGATCACCTCCGCGGAGGAGATGGCCACCATGCCCAGCACCGAAGGGACGGCATAGTGGAAAAAAACCCGCAGTTTCGGCCCCGTCTCGGGGCTGAACTCTTTTTTCATAACAGAAAAGGATTATACCACAGAAAAAGTAAGGATACCCGCTTGTCGGACCACAGCAGGTGGTCGGCATAGGTGTATTTTTTTGAAACAGACTCTGACACGAACATTCTCCTCACCGGGCGGTCGCGCAAAGTTATTTCCTCCCCGTCCTTCATACCCGAAAACTGATTCTCCCGCCTCTTCCCCCCCCCGAGGCCCTGCGGCCACCGACGAAGACAATCGCCGCAGCTCCGCCCACTGGTGAGAACCGATTCACCACCGGTTGTACACATCCTCGGCGAAGCCCGGAAACTCCGCGAGGGCAAGTTTCCTCCCGTCATCGAGCACGGCGGTCCCGGAAAAATATCCAAACACCTGGTCCTGTACGGATTTGATCAGCAGCAGGTTCGTGTCGGACCGGCGATCCACCCTCGGTCGAAATACCAGGTCCAGCCGTCCGTCGCTGTCGACAATGCGCCAGGGTTCCATGATGCGGTTGGGATCAAACTCGAAGACTACCTCTTCCAGCTTGTGAGTCCGTCCGTCATGGAAGAGCATGTTTTCCGAAGCCGTACTCCGGTCGGAAAAGCCGTAGCCCAGGTTGAAACCGAAGGGCACCCCGTCCAGCAGTCCCGAGGCGGAACTCCAGTACCAGCGGTTGCGATAGGTCCAGTTTCCGCGGCCCCAGTCCAGGACCCCGAAGCTCGTCTCCGGTCGAAACGCGAAGTCCTCGCCCTCGGCCTTCATGTAACCTTCGGCGGGCATGCAGTTGATTTTTTGGTTGTAGTAGAAGGCGTTTCTTTTTTCAGCCCAGCTGGTGGCGATCACCATCCGTTCCTGCTCCGGCGGCTGTCGCAGCACGACATCCCCTTCGATTCGCCCGGCCCGGAATTCCAGGCGGCGACTATCGACCTCCCGAACCAGACGCATAGAGAGTTTTTTATCCTCAAAAAAAAGCTCGTGGTTTTCGTCGATATCCTCCCGCAGTCCCATTTTGCCCCGGGGCATCGGCTTGAGGGTATCGATCTGCTTGTACAGCCCCTCCCGGATGTCCACAAAACAAATCGCGAAAAGCCCGGCATAACCCAGGTCGCTGAAGGTGAGGGTCACCCCCGCTCCGCGATCCTTGTCGATGACCGCGTAGTAGTCCCACTCCTTGATTCGCCACCAGGGCGCCTTGATACGATCCCGTCGATAGCGACGATGGGGGTGCCGGGCGAAGCCCTCCTGCGTGATACGCCCCCTGTCGTCGAGAAGTTCCATGTCCTTGCTGATTTCAACCTGCATATATACCTCCCCTTTTTTATAAAAAATTACGGCCCCCGCTCCGCCCCGGCACACGCCGAACGCCGCACAGACACTACAACTCGGGCTCAGGGGGGATCCCCGTCGCCGGAAATTCCGGTCGTGCCTCCCGCCCCGTCAATCGCGTTGGCCACTACCATGGTGAGACAGGCCAGGAGTTTCAGATGAAAATCTTCGTTGCGGGGTCGGTACTCCGTGGACCCGATAAAGCTTCGCACATACCGGAGGCAGGATTTTTTTTCAATAAAATCCACGGGCAGATCCGTAAGATCGGCGGGCATCACGCCCAGGATTTCAGAGCGGGCGGGGTCTTTGAAGATCCGGCCGGTCCGTTGCTCCAGTTCCGAGCGGAGGATGGACATCCCCTGCTCCGGATCAAGGTTGTACTCCCGAAGGAAACGGTAGAATTCCCGCTCACACCCGCAAAGGGTGGCGATCGCGTTGAGCAGCTCATCGGCAACGGGACCGTAGAGTTCGCTGGTGTAAAGCTTGTAGAGGAGGTCGGAAACCAGGGAGGGATCACCCTGTTCAATAAAGGCATTGGCGCCGTGAATGATGATTCGGGGATTGTCCGACCGCCGAAACAGTTCGATGATCCGGGGAAGGGCTTCATTATCCCGCAGCTGTACGAGGGCGACCATGGATTTTCCCGCCAGGAAGGTATCCTCCGATTCCAGACCTTCCCGGAGGGCGGGCCGGGCTTCATCAACACGATGGCTACCGAGGATTTCCGCGGCGTTCCAGGCCGAAGTGAATTCGCCGCACCGCAGTTCATGGATCAGGGCTTCGGCGGTTTTTTTTCCAAAATCCAGCTCCCGCAACGCCCGCATGGCGTGCACGCGAACCGAAAGTCGGGGAGAATCCAGGAGGCTTCTGAGGGTCGGCTCGGAAAGGCTTGAAGCGATCTGCTCGAGGCGTTGCACGTGAACCAGATCGTCCTCCACATCCGAACTCTGGTCGAGACGGTTCATCACATAGATTGCCCGCAGGTCGCGCATGGAAAAAAGAAGACTCAGCACGCTCCTGACCCGCCACTCCTTCAGCCGTTCCAGGCGGAATACCGCGAAAAAAAGCGGCACCAGCAGCACGAAGATGACCACGAAGTAAGTCCGGTACAGGGGCAAACCCGACATTTCCATGCCCCGGAGAACCGTGAGGATCGTTCCTCCGACTACCGACCCCGCCAGCCCCGCCGCCGCGCCACTGAACATCCGGCCGAACATCGATGTACCTACCCGGTCCTGTGCATCCGCCATGGAGAGAAAATAGTGACTGATCCCGACATTGATTCCGGTTTTGCAGAACCCCGCCAGAAAAAAGATGATCCCCACCGGAACCGGATAGAAGGTCACCGGCGCGAGGGCCCAGTATCCCGTGACCAGGAAAAACCCCGACGCGTAAATCAACATCAGGGGCCGCGGCCCCACCCGATCGGAGATAGCCGAGTTGATCAGCGCCGCGGCGATCCCTCCTACCAGAAGCAGCAGCGAGAACATGAGGGCCGCGTAGTCGGAGATGCCGTACCCGTTTTTTATCAAAATAATGGAAAAAGGAATAACCAGCACATAGATGGAAAATCCCGCCGCCCACGCGAAAAGGGTCCGGCGGTACCGCGACTTTCTGAAGGAAATCAGGAGAGACTCGATCACCGGTTTGCGGGCCGATTGACCTGGGGCACTCGACTCGGGAACCTTCCGCAGCTGCAGCGCCCCGTACAGACCGATCACGCATCCCAGTCCTATCAAAATCTGATACACCCAGAGCTCGCTGTAGTAACGCATCACTACGATCACCAGCACCATCGAGGCCAGGTTCGCCGCCTGGGCCCGCATCCAGTTGCCCGAAATGAAACGCCCCCGATCCCGGCTGGTGGTGATTTCCCCCATCAGGGGGGAGTTCGCGGTGAGACCGATGCTTCTCATCATGGAAAATCCAAAGACCGCCCCCAGCACGCTCATCGAAACCACCCACTGCGGCGCGACCCGCGCGATAAACGGCGCGAGGATCAGCAACGACCCCGAGAGGTACCTGAGAAACCACGCGGTGGACCACACCCTTGACAGGCCGTACTTCGGAATCAACTGTTTGCCGATGAGCATGAAGGGCATTGTCAGATGCATGAACGAGGCCAGCACCGCCAGTTGCGGGTCCGAGAGACCGTTGCGAATCCCGTACAGGATCAGCAGATCGTTCATCAGAAAGGCAATGGTGAAACCGTTGATAGTGATGTAGCGTTGAAAGATACGCCTGCCCCTGCGCATATCCCTTTGAGATAGATGTGTGGGAAAGGACATTATTTTTTTCATCACCCTGCAGCTCTTAAAAGCTTTTCATTCAG
>CAZJIN010000210.1:4961-5391 GCA_964545955.1 uncultured Sediminispirochaeta sp. | reverse complement strand
TATGACGGAGACAGGAAAGCCGTTACGGTGGAATTGAAAAGTGGTGGGAAAGGGGATTGCAAACCCGCCGGCGGCCTGACTCCCTTTGAGGTTGAACTCCTCGATCGTTTGCAGGGGGAAAACAGCTGTTTTCCCCAACGGAGCGCGGAGAAGGCCTTCGGAAGGATATACGGTCACGGGGCGTACGCCGCAGCGGCTGCCGTGGAGTACGCAATAGCACGGGCTTTACTCGATACCTTTCACAAGGCCATAGGCGGATTCATCCTTGACGGTCGCGATGTAACCCGGGCCAATGACATGATAGGCGGTGTCGAGACCGATATCGACGGCGAACCCGTGGTACTGCTTCTGACCATCAACGGTTCCGAGAGGGGAGTCGGGCCGAACGAGGACCTCGACCGCTATACACGTGATTTCGAGCGGGACGAGG
>CAZJIN010000210.1:0-4951 GCA_964545955.1 uncultured Sediminispirochaeta sp. | reverse complement strand
AAACGTTGCCCTGTATGAAAAGGGAAAGGTCATGGAGCAGCTGGGTGTGCTCAGGGCTCCAACCGTTATTGTGGAGAGCAAGGCGTACAACCCGTCTCTCGAGGGTTTGGAAGGGGTGTGTATGCTCCTGCGGTACCACAAGGAGTATGACAACAACACGGTGGCTTCGGCAGTGGAAAGGGCAATGCATAACGCCGCTTATCCGTTCATGGTGGACGACTCTTCTTTTCCCCGTCACACGGGCGCCCTGAAAAAGAGTGTACATGCCTTCGCCGACTCTCTCTCCGATCTGTCCGACCGGATCCGCAAAAGCACGACCTCCGACGAGCGGGTCAAGCTGGGAGAAGAGCTTGTTCGTCTTGCCTCACGAGACTACGGTGGAATTATTTTCATGAGCAACGCGGTGAATGAGGTAACGGGCGCCGCGGGTCTGCTTCCCGGAACAGGCGTCGTGTTGTCGACGGTCGTGCCCGGAGGCTATGTCGACGAGGTCGGTATCCCCTTCTCAACGGAAGAGGATACGGCGGTTATGCAGGAGGTGCTGAAAAAAACCCTCACCTATCTGAACCGGAACATCGACCAGGCCGAGGAGGAAGTCCGCGACAAATATGAGGTTCCCAAAGGCCCATAATAGCCCGTAATACCCCGAGTAACGGAAGACGATGCTCAGTCTTCGTCTTCCGTCTCCAGGAACTGCATTCCAAGTTCCTCAAGCTGTTCCTCTTCCACAAGGTTCGGTGAGTTCGTCATCAGGCAGATGCCCTTCTGGGTTTTGGGGAAGGCAATGGCGTCTCTTATGGTGTCGAGTCCGAGAAAGAGCATAATGACCCTGTCGAGACCGAGGGCCAGCCCCCCATGAGGAGGCGCCCCGTACTGAAGCGCGTCGAGGAGAAAGCCGAATTTTTCCTTCGCCAGGGTTTCATCTATACCGAGAATATCGAGTATTTTATACTGTGTCTCACGATCGTGAATCCTGATAGATCCCCCGCCTATTTCATTCCCGTTCAGGACCAGGTCGTAGGCGTTTGTTTTGACTGAAAATATATCCGTCTCCAGTTTGTCCATATCCTCCGGCTTCGGCGCGGTAAAGGGGTGATGCGAGGGTGTGGGATTCCCCTGGTCATCCCGATCGAACAGGGGGAAATCCACAACCCAGGAGAGGTTGAGTTCATCGCGATCGTATAAATTCAGCATATCCCCGAAGTGGGAGCGAAGAGTTCCCAGGCTGTCGGATACTATTTTCTCCGTGTCCGCCGCGAAGATCAGAACGTCCCCTGTTTCCGCTTCCATACGCTCGTAGAGTTGTCGTGATTCTTCCTCGGAGAAGAATTTGACAATGGGAGATTGTGGCCCGTCTTCGTTCATTCGAATCCACGCCGCGCCCTTTCCCTTGAATGGTTTAACCAAAGAGGTCATGTCGTCGAGATCTTTTTTGCTGAGCTTCTTGGAAGCTCCCTTGAGATTGATGGAGCGCACCACTCCCCCGGAGGCAACGGCCTTCTTGAACACCGTGAAGCCCGTGTCCGAAAAGATATCACTCACATCCTTGATCTCCAGTCCAAAGCGCAGGTCGGGGGTATCCGTGCCGTACTTCAGCATGGCCTCGTCGTAGGCAATTTGCGGCAGGGGAAGCACGAGTTCTTTTTTAAAAAACTCCTTGAATAAAAACCTGAAAAGTTCCTCCATGACGGTCATGATGTCTTTTCTCTCAATGAAGGACATCTCCACATCCACCTGGGTAAATTCCGGTTGACGGTCGGCTCTCAGATCTTCATCGCGAAAGCAGCGGGCGATCTGAAAATAACGGTCGAATCCCGAGACCATGAGGGACTGCTTGAAGAGTTGAGGACTCTGGGGGAGGGCGTAGCACTTTCCCGGATTGACCCTGCTCGGGACGAGGAAGTCCCTGGCCCCCTCCGGCGTCGATCGGGTCAGTATGGGGGTCTCTATCTCCACAAACTCCCTGTCGATGAGAAAAGAGCGTATCAGGTTGGTGATCCGGCTTCGGAATATCATGTTCCGCTGTAAGTCCCTGTTGCGCAGGTCCAGATATCGGTATTTGAGCCTCGTTTCCAGGTTTACACTGCCTCCATGCTGTATATCAAAAGGAGGAGTGAGGGAGACATTCAGCATTTCGAAATCGTGAACGTAGACTTCGATAGATCCGGTTGTTATGTTCGGATTCTCGGTCCCCTTGGGACGCTGACGTACCACTCCCCTGATCGCTATCACATACTGGCTTCTCAAGGTGTGGGCTATCTTGTGTGGCTCGGGGGCTTCCTGGGGATCGAAGACAATCTGGGTGGTGCCCCATCGGTCAAACAGATCGATAAATGCGACTCCCCCATGGTCGCGGTAATTTTCAACCCAACCGTTCAGTGTGACCTCTTCGGTGAGTTCCTTCGCTGTTAATTCTCCACATGTATGCGTTCTTTGTAGTTTCATTTTTCTAACCTATTGTTTATTTTTTCACGTGTCCACTGATAATCTTCTGAATCAGCTGGGGATCCGCGGTCCCGCGGGTAGCGGCCATTACCTTGCCGACGATAAACCCGCGGGGTTTATCATTCCCCGCCTTAATTTTTTCCATTACCTGAGGGTTGTCTTTAATTATTGTTTCAATCAACTCTTCCAGTTCCTCCGTGTCGGAGGAGACGTTCCATCCCTTCTCTTCGATGATCTTCAGGGGTTCCTTTTCCTCCAGAAACATAACTTCCAGGACTTTCTGGGCTATATTCCCCTGAACCGAAGCATCCATAACCAACGAAAGGAGAGAGGCAAGTCTCTTCGGTGGGACCGGCGAATCCTGAATGTTCATCTGAAGACGGTTCAACTCGTTGGCCAGGTTGCCCATAATCCACTTCGCGGCGAGGTTCGCATCAATTTCAAGGCTCACAACCGACTCAAAATAATCGGCCGTCTGTTTTTCATCACATAAGTAAGCGGCTTGAGCAGGGGTGAGACCATACTGTTCCCTAAACCGTCGCGTACGGTACAGGGGAAGCTCCACCATCTTGGCGTCAACCTTCTCCAAAAATGAATCGTTCAGAATAAACGGGGGAAGGTCCGGTTCAGGGAAATAGCGATAGTCATGGGCATGTTCCTTTGAGCGCATGCTGATACTGATGCTTTTTTCTTCATCCCACAAACGGGTTTCCTGGGTGATGGTTTTGCCGGATTTTAAGGCCCTTTTCTGTCGCTTGATCTCATAATTCAGGGCCTTGCGCACAAATCTGAAGGAGTTCATATTCTTGATCTCCACCTTCGAGCCAAGACCTTTCCCCGCTTCGTTCACCGATACATTCGCGTCGCAGCGCAGGGAACCTTCCTCCATATTTCCGTCACACACGCCGAGATACCTCACCATTCTACGAAAGGACTGGAGAAAGGCCTCCGCTTCTTCACCGGTACTCATATCCGGTTCCGTTACAATCTCCAGCAGGCTGGAGCCCGCCCGATTGTAATCAATAAGAGTACGAGGGCCATCGTGAATCATCTTGCCGGCGTCCTCTTCCAGGTGCACGTCGTGAATACGGATCTCTTTCGCAGTGTCGTCAACCTGGAATTCAAACCGGCCGTTTCTCCCGAAGGGGGCGTGGAACTGGGAGATCTGGTAATTCTTTGTCATGTCGGGGTAGAAGTAGTTCTTTCGATCGAAGATACTCCTCTCCGAAAGGGCACAGTCGAGGGCGCGACAGACCATGAAGGACTGTTTTACCGCTTCTTCGTTCAAAGCGGGAAGTACCCCGGGGTATCCGAGACAGACGGGACACACATTCGTGTTGGGAGGATCTCCGAACTGTGCCCTGCATGAACAGAACAGTTTCGACTTCGTCAGAAGATGAATGTGTATTTCCAGTCCGATAAAAGATTCATACTGTATCATGGGTTATTCCAACTCCACCCTTCCCGGGCATTTCTCAGGGGGGAACTCCTGTTCAAACAGTGCCGCGGCGGTAAAAAGTCTCTCTTCTTCAAAGGCCGGTGCCATGAACTGCATTCCCACGGGCAGGCCTTCCTCGTATCCCGCGGGGAAACTCAGAGCGGGAATGCCCGCGAGGTTTGCCGTAGCGGTAAACTTGTCGGCCAGCTTCTGCTGAAACGGGGTTAGACCTTCTTCACCCCTCTTGAACGCGTTCACCGGATAGACCGGCATATAGAGAAGGTCTACCCTGGAGAAGAGTTCGTTGATTTTCTGTGTCAGGGCGGTCCTGATTTTTTGAGCCCTTATGTAGTATTGATCCTGAAAACCGGAACGAAGCACGTAGGTTCCTAGAAGGATGCGCAATTTGACCTCTTCGCCGAATCCCTCTTCCCTCGTCATCCGGATAGTTTCTCTGAAATCTCCCGCGCCGGTGGTCCTGTGTCCGTATCTCACGCCGACGTAGCGGGCAAGGTTGGCACTCGCCTCCGCGGTAGCGATGGTGTAATACGCGGGAATCGCGTATTCGAGAATAGGAAGATCAAAGTAGTCGATCTCGAACCCGAGGCGCTTCAGCTTTTCGACTGACTCCCGGTATACCTTGTCCACGGGTTTTGCCAATCCGAGGTCCCCGGACAGCACCCCCACCTTGAGTTTCTTGGGAACGGAGCCGCCGGCTTGATATTCCACTGATGATTGATCAAGGGGGTCCCGTCCGCGAACAAAGGAATAGACCTTCCTGGCTATCTGTACCGATGGGGATAGTACACCGATTACCTCGAGGGAAGACGCGTAGGCTACCAGTCCATAGCGTGACACGGTACCGTAGGTGGGCTTCAATCCGAATACGCCGCAGAAAGCCGCGGGCTGCCTCACGGAGCCCCCCGTGTCGGTACCCAGCGCGAAGGGAACCATACCGGCGGCAACCGCCGCCGCGGAACCTCCACTCGATCCTCCGCAGACCCTCTCATGATCCCAGGGATTGCTGGTGACCGCCAGGGCTGAATTGTCGGTGGTGGAGCCCATACC
>CAZJIN010000209.1:0-5406 GCA_964545955.1 uncultured Sediminispirochaeta sp. | reverse complement strand
GGACCTGCTATTAAAGGCCTATCCCGACCTCAATGTGGTTGGTCTCGATGCGGATAGTCACATCCTGGAAATAGCAAAGCAGCGACTTGCTCCGTACCAGGGGCGGGTCAGGCTGTTCAACGTCTGGTTTAACCGTTTTTTCCGGGAGTACCCTCTGGGAGGAGAGCGACCCGATGCCATCCTCTTCGATCTTGGTATATCAATGTTTCATTATGAGAAGGCCGGTCGCGGTTTTACCTTCCGGAAAGAAGAGCCTTTGGATATGCGTCTTGATGAATCCCTCGAGATTTCCGCCTTCGATATTGTGAATACCTACCCCCGAAGTGAGCTAAGCCATATTCTCTACGACTATGGTGAAGAGCGCTACGCGAGGCAGATTGTTGACGCGATAGTACGGGCAAGGGAAGCAGGGAAGATCTCTTCAAGTGGAGAGCTGGCCGAGATTATCCGGGCTTCGGTTCCGCCAAAGTATCGTCATGGAAGGATTCACCCCGCCACTCGCACTTTTCAAGCCCTGAGGATAGTGGTGAATGGAGAGCTGGCCAGGTTAACCGCTGTTCTCACCGACGCACTGGTACGGCTTAAGGTAGGGGGGCGCATCGGGGTTATATCTTTTCACTCCCTGGAGGACCGGATCGTGAAAAGGTTCTTTCACGAGAAAAGTAAGTCCTGTACCTGTCCTCCCGAATGGCCGATATGTAAATGTGGGGGGGAACAGAATATCGTGGGTGTGGTGAATAAAAAGCCGATCACCCCCTCAGAAGAGGAGTTGAATTTGAATCCTCCTTCAAGGAGTGCCAAATTGAGGGTTGCGGAGAAGGTGAGAGATGAGGAGTTCTGAAATTATGAAAAAGGCAATTCTTCTTATTTTAACGTTAAGCGTACCGGCTATGTTTTTTCTCGTCAGTCACCAGGTGTATCGATACCAACTGCTTGAGCGGGAAGTGGCTGAACTGAGGGAAGAGCAGATAGAACTTTTTGAGGGAAACAAAAGAATGATTGCCAATATTGCGATTCTCAGTTCTCCGAAGAGAATTACCCGCCTGGCTCGGGAATCCCTGAAACTGCAACCACCAGATCCCGAAAAGAACGTGCTCAGGATTGTATTCAACAGGAAGAAGGACAGTCCCGATGGCTAAACTCTTTTCTCTTTCCACCGCGTTGAAGCTGCCCAATTTTACCCTGTTCCAGGAGGACAGGAGGGTAAAGTTTCCCGCCGACACGATTGTAGATAGTATCGTGGTGGATTCACGCAAGGTGAAAAAGGATTGTCTCTTCGTTGCCCTCAAAGGTGAACAAACCGATGGCCATCTTTTTCTCGGAGAAGCGGTCGCGAAGGGGGCTTCCGTCCTGTTGATCCAGAGGGACTACACGGGAACGGAAGCGTTTAAGGCCCTGGAGGGGGAGCTTAACGTACCGATTCTTGTGCATGAAGATCCCCTCCTGGGGTTACAGCAGCTGGCGACATCCTGGCTTGAATTGAACCCCGGGATACTTAGAATTGGAGTGACCGGTAGCAATGGAAAGACAACAACCAAGGAAATGATTGCCGCGGTGCTGCAGGAGATTGCGCCCACGGTGAAGAACGCGGGGAATTTGAACTCCGAAATCGGCCTGCCCATCGCGATATTCGACGTGAGAAAGCACCATCGTTTCGGGGTGTTTGAAATGGGGGTGAACCATGCCGGTGAAATGAACCAGCTCGTGAGTGTGTTTCACCCCGAATATGGGCTCATTACGAATGTGGGAACCGCGCATATCGGTCTTCTCGGGAGTCGGGAAGGAATAGCCCTCGAAAAAGGGGGGATGTTTGCCTCCCTGCTCGAGGACGGTATGGGCTTTTATCCTGAGAAGTGTGAGTGGAAAGACTATTTTTCCGGAATATGTCGTGCTCCCATGGTTCCTTTTGGAATGGAAACGACCGGTGGGGTGGGAAAGGTAGAGGACCTTCATCTCGAAGGATGGAAGGTGGAATACGAAGGACTCAGTATTAGACTAAAGCTTCCCGGTGAACATAACCTTCAGAATCTTCTGGCGACAATCCAGCTTACACGATCCCTTGGAGCTACTCCCGAACAGATCAGACGAGGAATTGAAAGCCTTGAACCCCTGGAGGGGCGAAGCCAGGTGATTGAGGGTCCCGTGAGAATTATCCATGATTCCTACAATGCCAACAGTGAATCGATGAGAGCGCTCCTGAGAACTGTTCAGACGGGACTTCCCCTGGAAAAGCTGGTGCTGGTCCTGGGTTCGATGAAGGAATTGGGCGAACTGGCGGAAGCAGCCCATCGGGAATTGGGTGGAATCCTCAAAGAAGTTGGTGGAAGGGGTGTTTTTCTTTTTGGGGAAGAGATGATATTCACCTTAAGGGAGGCAAAAAAAAGGGGCTTTTCCGGTGAATTGAGGCACACCAACGACTATACCGAACTTGAAGAAGCGGTACGGAGCTTCGTGAGATCCGGAGATACGGTTGTATTGAAGGCTTCGCATTCCATGGAGCTGGAGCGACTTATTCCGGTTTTGCAGGGTCTAAAGTTTGAAAAAATATTTGAAGAGATGAATAAATAAGGGGGAAATGTGTTTCCAGATCTGTTTCTGCCACTTGTAAAATACTTCACTGGATTTAACATCTTCCAGTATATCACCTTCAGGTCGGCCTACGCGGCGGTTACGGCACTGATGATTTCATTTGTCTTTGGTGGACCGATAATCCGAAAGCTCAGAAAGCTCAGGGCCGGTCAGGAGGTCCGAGAGGACGGCCCGGAAACCCATCTGGTAAAATCCGGTACCCCCACCATGGGCGGGGTGCTTATTCTGCTTTCAGTTACGGTGTCGACCCTTCTATGGCAGGACCTGAACAATGTCTATACATGGTTGATACTGTTTTCAATGATTGCCTTTGGGGCTATAGGGTTTGTTGATGATTATCTAAAAATATTCAGAAAAAACTCCGACGGCATGCATGCCAGGGTGAAGTTCATCGGACAGACTCTTGTTTCCCTGGTGATAATGGTCCTGTTGTACAAAAACGGCAATGAACATACCACCCTTCTTTATCTTCCCTTTTTCAAATATCCCGTTCTGGATATGTCTTTGTTTTATATTCCCTTCGGGGTCGTTCTGCTGGTGGGTACTTCGAACGCGGTGAACCTCACCGACGGTCTTGATGGCCTGGCCATAGGATTGGTCATTCTTGTAAGTATCACCTTTGCAATAATTACCTATGTTACCGGCCGGGCGGATTATGCGGAATACCTCCAGATCCCCTATCTGCGGGGAAGCGGAGAGTTGACTATTTTTGCTCTGGCCCTAATGGGGGCGAGTGTCGGATTTCTCTGGTTTAACAGCCATCCCGCGGAAGTGTTTATGGGGGATACGGGAAGTCTCGCCCTGGGAGGGGTGATCGGTGTTCTCGCGTTGATGTTGAAAAAAGAGATTCTGCTAATTGTAATCGGCGGAGTTTTTGTTCTGGAAGCCCTTTCAGTCATTATTCAGGTGGTTTCCTATCGATATCGGAGGAAGAGGGTCTTCAAGATGGCCCCTCTTCATCATCATTTCGAATTAAAAGGCTGGGACGAAAGCAAGGTAGTGATCAGGTTCTGGATCCTGGGAGGGCTTTTCACCATCCTTAGTCTTTCGACCCTGAAGATACAATGATGAACGACAGATTCAGTATAGAACGGGTACACCGTAAAAACAATGATGTGACACTACTGATGCTGCTTATTCTTGTCATAGGGGTAGGTCTCGCCACCCTTTTCTCCGCTTCCTATTACTATGGTGGGAAGAGGTTTGACGAGCCCTACTACTTTTTTATTCGTCAGACAGGTTTTGTCGGCGCGGGGGCCCTGCTGGCATATGTGGTTTCTCGGATTCCGATGGAATGGATTCTTCGGCAGGTCCCGCTTTTGATGATCATCACGCTGTTCATGATGATAGCTACTTTTATCCCGGGAATAAGGCAGAACATTCTGGGGGCGAATCGCTGGATTGTTGCAGGTGGATTTTCCTTTCAACCCTCCGAGCTGGTGAAGCTCACGCTGATTCTCTATCTCAGTTCGATCCTGTCGAAAAAAATGGACAGGCTTGATGATGTGGTCAACTCGATTATTCCCCCTCTGCTGATAGTGATTGGTTTCACCACTCTGATCTATCTTCAGAACGATTTTTCTACTGCCCTGTTTGTCCTGATA
Organism: uncultured Sediminispirochaeta sp.; assembly: GCA_964545955.1. Lineage (GTDB taxonomy): Bacteria > Spirochaetota > Spirochaetia > DSM-16054 > Sediminispirochaetaceae > DSBN01. Next base: position 1,213 of record CAZJIN010000209.1, on the reverse strand, counting down.
GTGTCGTTGGTGCTGTTTTTTGTTGCGGGGATCAAAATACGTTATTTTTTCTTTCTTCTCATGATGGTTCTTCCCATGGCGGGGATGCTCATTTTTACGAGGGAACACAGGGTCAGGAGACTGATCGCGTTTATTGATCCGTTCAGCGATCCCGTAGGTACGGGATACCAGGTGATTGCCGCCCAGGACGCCATCAGGGCTGGGCATTTTTGGGGAAATGGCCTGGGGATGGGAACCGAGAAGCTAGGTGGACTCCCCGAGGTTCATTCGGATTTTATTTTTGCCGTGTTCGCGGAGGAAATGGGATTTCTCGGGGTGCTCTTTGTAGTAGCACTCTTTCTCGCCTTCGCCCTCAAGGGCTATTCCCTTGCCATGCGCTATGTTGAAAAAGATCGTTTTGCCTTTCTGCTGGCCTTTGGTTTGACGAGTTGTATCGTTTTTCAGGCCTTCATCAATATGGCAGTGGTGTCCGGAATGTTACCGGCAACGGGATTGCCCCTGCCTTTCTTTTCCCACGGCGGTTCATCCATGGTTATGAGCCTCATTATGGTCGGACTCCTGTTGAACCTGGTTGGAACTGGGGAGGAAGAACGGTTATGAGTACTGTGGCCCTTTTACGTAATCAGAGATACAACCAAAAAGTAAAAAGAAGGGATCGGAACGACGGGACCGATGTACGAAGGATTTTCAGGGCCCTCATTTTACTGCTCGTCCTGATTCTTGCGATGGAACTAAGCTTTCATTTTTATATCGCTGAGAAATTGACGATAAGCGACATAACCATAAAGGCGGATGCCTCCATCCCTTACACAAATAGTGAATTAGTCGCCCTGTCGGGGATCGGAAGGGGGAGCTATTTCTTTGATATCGATACCGATATGGTTGCCACAAAGCTCGAACAGTTGCCGATTGTAAAAGAAGCGGTAGTCACCAAAACTTTTCCCCACTCCCTCGTGATCAATCTCACCGAGAGAGAGGCCCTCTTTTCACTGATGGTACTGAGCGAGGAGGGAATGGTTCCGGTCTACGTGGACGTGGAAGGGGTGATCTTCCGGATGAAGGGAGAGGCCTTTCACGATCTTCCTGTTATTTCCGGGGTGGATGTACCGGCATACAGGGAAGGTCTAAAGCTTCCGACCGTCTTAACAGGTTTTCTTTCCGATCTTGAGAAGCTCAGACGGGACGAACCGGCCCTGTACAGCTTGATTTCCGA
>CAZJIN010000208.1:0-5411 GCA_964545955.1 uncultured Sediminispirochaeta sp. | reverse complement strand
CGTTCTTGGTATCGCCCTGTTGATCTCATCAACAAGCAGTATGTGCGTATGTACGGGTCCCGGGTGAAACACGAAGTCACCGCTCCTCTGGTCATAGACGTTGAAGCCCGTGATATCTCCAGGCAGGAGATCTGGGGTGCACTGAACGCGCTTGAAGGTCCCGTCGATACTCCTGGCGAGGCTCTTGGTAAGGAGCGTCTTCCCCACCCCCGGCACATCCTCAATCAGCACATGCCCCTCGGCAAAGAGCGCTACCAAGAGCAACTCCATGGCCTCGTCTTTCCCGATTATTACTTTTGAAATGTTTTCCAGGATTCTGTCTCCGAGCGACTCGTTTGTACTAGGTGGTTTCATTGTGCCTGTCATGGTATATAAAAACCATTGTGTTGTCTATCCGGTTCTCTCGAAATTCATATTATGGAAGAGCCCGCTACGGGTTATAAAGATAGCTCTTTTCATAGGGAGCTTCTTTCAGCAGGCCGGGTTTGCCCGTTTCGCTGGTCAAACTAAAAAAGGAGGGGCTTTGGAGCCCCTCCTTTAAGAAGTATATCTGATTATTGAATGCGAATCGGCTCTACCTGGCGTAGACCTGTTCGGGCAGCCATGTTGCCAGTGATGGGAACAACATTATTATGATAAGGCCGACTACCATGAGAGCCACGAAGGGCCAAACGGATCGATAAATGTCTCCGAGGGTAATTTCCTTTGGTGCCATGGCGTTCATCAGAAAGAGGTTGTAGCCGAAGGGCGGCGTCAGGTAGGCAATCTGACAGGTGATTGTGTACAGAACACCGTACCAGATTGGGCTGAACCCTAGCCCGATAACAATCGGCACGTACAAAGGAGCAACGATGATGAGCATCGCGGTGTCGTCGAGGAAAGTGCCGAGCAGAATGAAGGACAGCTGCATCATGATGATGATCTCCCATTTCCCCATCCCGGCTCTTTCAAGAAAAAGCTCCTTGATAGCGTGAATCGCCCCAAGGCCATCGAAGATGGCACCGAAGGCCAGCGCGGCGAGAATGACCCACATGAACATACAGCTTACACTGAGGGTATCGGTGAGTACTTCGACAAAATCTTTCCACGAGAGGCGTCTTTTTAGCAGGGCGACGACTAATACCGCCAGGGCGCCCACGGCAGAGCTCTCTACCAGGGAGGTGATCCCCAGGAAGAAGAGGCCGGACATCGAGAAAATGATGATTATAGGGGGAATCCCGGACTTGAGAAGTATCAGTTTTTGCTTCAACGGCATCTGCCGCTCTTCCTTAGGCAGGGGAGGGCCAAGGTTGGGTCTTAACCAGGCCCGGATCAGTATATAGACAATAAACAGAACGGTGAGAATGAGTCCCGGGAAAACACCGGCCAGCCACAGCCTTCCTACCGGTTGCCTGGCAATCATGGCATAAAGAACCAGCACAACACTGGGAGGCACGAGGATACCAAGAGAACTTCCCGCCTGGATAACCCCCGATACCAAGAGTTTGTCGTATTTTCTCTTCATCATTTCCGGGAGCGCAAGGGTGGTACCGATGGCCATACCGGCAACACTCAAGCCGTTCATGGCGGCTATTATCGCCATGAGTATTATTGTACCGATGGCCAAGCCCCCGGGAACCGGCCCCATCCACACGTGTAACATATTGTAGAGGTCTTCTGCTATCCCGGCCTTCGAGAACACGTAGCCCATAAAGATAAAAATGGGCAGCGTCAGCAGCGGGTACCAGTTCAGCAGTGAGATAGCCGCGTGAAAGGCCAGACCCGACCCTCCCTTTCCCCATAGAACCAGGGCGAAAATGACGGCGACGCCGCCTATTACAGCATATATGTGTCGTCCTGTGATGAGCATGACGATCATCGAAAGAAACATAAGCAAGCCTATTTCATAAGTCATTGGATTTCCCTCTTCACAAGAATTGAAAGACTTCTGATGAATTCAGCAATCATCTGTAACACCATAATCGTTATTCCGATAACCATAAATATCTTTATCGGGATCATAGAAGGTGCCCACGCGGAGTAGCTCACCTGCTTAAACTCTATTGCATATACCAGTCCCGTAAATGCCCCGTACCAGAGGACTAAGATGTATAACAATGCGACCGCAAACGTTATCACGTCGGAAAGTGCCTGGTTTCTCGGCGACCATCTGTGGAAAAAGAGATCCATTCTGACGTGACCACCAATTATCAGGATATACGCACCACCCAACATGTAATAAGCCGCCATAACGAACTGAGCTGATTCAACCGCCCATATCTGTGAAGCATTGAAAAACAAACGGGCACAGGTTTCGATGAGGAGTATAGCCATCATGAGCAGTACCAAGTACCGTGCGAATTTTCCAACAGACGTGCTTATTGTGCTCATGACATGCACATAGGTGCTAAAAATACGGTACAGAATGCCGTGTTTTTTTTCTGATGTCATTACTTTTCCCTCCTTTTAGGTAAGGTTTCATGAAAAGGGTTACCCCCTCAATGGTAGAACCATTTGAAGGTAACCCTAAAAAAATCATAGTTTAAAGATGGAACCATACAACCGAAAAAGAGAGGATCTAATCCTCACCGTATCGGTATGGTGCTCCGGCCTTTTTCTGAGTTTCCACGAACTCCTTCATAATTTCTACAACCCGAGCATTCCTCTCGCTCTTTTGGGCGACTTCGTCCCAGTACTCGTAGGCTGCTTCCTCGACAACTTTCCACTCGTCGTCAGGTATGGTGGTGAGCTCGAGCTTTTCGCCGTTTACACGGTAGTGTGCTTCACCCCACCAGTACCAGATGAGCCTGTAGTAGTGAGACTTGTCGATGGCGAGTTCCAGCATCGTTTTCAGATGATCGGGAAGCGCTTCCCACGATTCGGTATGGGCGAACCAGCCGCCGGACCATGCACCAGAGATTGGGTTGGTGAGATAGTAGTCGTTTACATCCGCCCAACCGACTGTATAGTCTTCCGTTATACCTGACCAGGCAACTCCATCGAGAACATTGGTCTGGATAGCCATCTCGACATCTTCATAGGGAAGAGACATTGGGATTACACCAAACTGCTTCATGAAATCACCACCGGTGGGGAACATGTACATGCGCAGTCCCTTGAAATCTTCGATGGACCTGATCGGTTTGGTCGTAGCAAAGTTACAGGGGTCCCAGCTTCCCTGGCTGATCCAGGTTACGCCGTCGACCTCGTCATAGGCTTCTTCCCATATTTCGTTCAGTCCCCAGAACTCCCACATTATATTAACGTCCAGTCCATATCTTTGGACCAGCGGGAAATACGCGGAAAAGATGGATACGTCGACGGGAGATGCCATCGAGGAATCATCACTGACAGCCATATCGACGGTGCCTTCTTTCAGTGCCCTGAAGAGCTCACCGTGGGGAACGATTTCATCAGCGCTGTAAACCTCAATGACCATTTCGCCATTTGCAGCCTTGTTGAATTCGTCAATGGCATTTTTTACCACGTGTTCGTTCAGCGCAGGTCCTGCATATGATTGCAGTCGCCACTTGATGGTTTCCTTGGGTGCGCTTGTCTGGGTCTCCGAGCCTTTCGCTGCCGTCTCACCGGATCCGCCGTTACATGCTGTCATGAAACTTGCAATGACCATGAGCGCAACAAGCACGGTAATAAAACTAAAAATCCTTTTTTTCACCTTATTCCTCCTAGGGTCTTCATTCTCATTTGGAACATTTCTGCCCAAATCACTCTTACAGTAAAAACTACACAATTGTTTTACTGCTCCATTTTTTTCGGCCAAGTATACCTGGTGAACGCCTTCTCCGTAGGACCATCCCACACACGTACAAGTACACCCGGACTTCACACTTTCTGTTATTTCTAGATCTGTTTGTTTGTTCTCCTTCCCTCCTTTCCCACATTAGTATTTTCTTTTTTTATTAACAACGTGTTAATTATTGAAGCAATTGGAGAATTAGTCAAGAAAAAAATTTGCAACTATCAAATCCATAGTGTGGAAGAGGAATGGAATGTGAAAAGATTAGAGCTATGGAAGGGGTATAGAATCTGAACGAGAGTTGTTTGTTAAGCCTTCTGTTTCTCCAGTGGGGCTTCCTGGAGAAGCAGAAGGCATTGTAATAGTCCTGTTCGCCCGCCCCCGAAATACACCTGCCGGGCGAACTTAGTTGGGGGAGATCTCTATATTTTCACGTTATAGTCGGTCTCCAGGAGTTTAATGTTGTTCTGGGCATTTACATATTTATCCCTGCCGTAGGTGTAGAAATCAAAATCAATAGTGGAAACTGTTTTCTGGATAAGACTCCAGGTGAACCAGTAAATATCAGCAAACGGCTTGAACATGTCACAGTAGTACAAGGTCTTCTCGAAGTCTTTCCCTTCACAGTAGTGTTCGATAATGCTTTTTTCCACTTCCCTTGGAACAAGAACTTCCTGGAACATATCGGCGACGTCATAATATCGGGGGGCCATTCCGGCGTATTCCCAGTCGATTATGTAAAGGGGTTTTTCGAATTTGTCCTTATATTCATCGGTAACCTTAATAAAGTTGTCGGCGAGAAGGTCATTGTGGGTTAATACATACTCTTCTTCACCTATATCGATTACACCGATAAGGTTTTTTAGTTTTTTTAGGGTCCCGTCGAAATCAAATTCCGGAAAATTTTTAACAGCCCCGATATTCTCGAGAATTTTATACATTTTTACACACTGTTTATAGGGGTCGAAAATATAATCAACAGAAGCGCCGCTTGAATGGATTCTTCTTATAGGGTCAACGATTATTTCCCGCCAGTCATCTCTCAGAAAATCATCATTGTTAAGCGTATATGCGCCAGTAATCATTTCAACAATTGTTACATTCTTTTCAGGCAAATATTTGATCAGTTTTGATGATATCTGGGCATCTCCCATCTGTTTAAGGGCACTTGCCTCCCGTTCCCTGTCGATAAACATTTCTGTTTTATCGCCGTATATTCGTATAGCCACATCGCCTTTTTCACATTTCGCCCTGTAGAGTAAATTTGTTATTCCCCCGCTAAGGACAGAAACATCAATGTCACAATTTTTCCATTCAGGAATAAGGTCTGCAACGATTTCATCTGTCATCTCAACTTCCAGCAAATTCAGGTTTTCAGTCATCCTTTTCCTCCTTTGCGCAAAAAAATATTAATGAACAAGAACCAGGTAACGGCGTATAGCTGCGGTTAGGTCCATTTTCGGTATGCAGTATAGCATAAGCCTGGTTGAAAAATCGAGACTGGATAACAAGATTTCTGCAGAATCTTTTCACCGCAGAGAAACTAAAACCCTTGAATAAAAACATTGAAAAGTATATAGTCGGCTCGTACACGGGACGTTAATGGTGCTGTATAGGGTTTGAAGGAGTCTTCTTGAAAAAGCTGAAAGGATTGTTCATTGAAGGTTTGTATTCT
>CAZJIN010000207.1:0-5475 GCA_964545955.1 uncultured Sediminispirochaeta sp. | reverse complement strand
GGGGGCGGGCCGGGGGGGTCTTGGCAGAGTAACCCGGGCCGCCGACCAAAGGGCCGACCAATCGCCCTATAAATCGCCCGACCGAAGGGCCGATCAAACAGCCGACCAAACCGGGGGGCACACCTCTCAACAGGCCTCACAAGAGCCCCGGCAGGAACAGGCGAGGGAGCGGTTCCAACAATCCGAGGATGGACCCGCCGGGGACCGATCTTCTACCGACAGATCTTCTCCAGACAGGGTCGAGTTTCTCCGAATTCCCAGAGAGGGTTTGAGCCTGAAGGAACTTGAGGAAGACCTGATCCGACAGGCCCTGGAAGCGACTCATTACGTACAGAAGGACGCGGCAAAACTCCTGCGTATTTCACCGAGGGCTCTGAATTACAAAATAGCGAAGTACGGAATTACCAATCCCCACTGGCACAGAAACTCCTGAAAGCGACAAGGGTATTACGTTCCTGAAATCTCTTCTTGTGATTGGATTACGAAAGTGTAATCTGATCACCTGCCGGTTTTTTCTTATGTTTTTTTTAACTTCTTTTCTTAGAAAAAATTAAAAATATTTTTATTATTTCTTATGTTTGGCACAAAACTTGCAATATAGTTCCGGTTTAAACTTTCAACAACCGGGAGGGGAACTATGTTGATGGAGAAAAGAATTGGTTTTTATGTAGGACTTGCAGCTGTGGTCCTTATTCCAACCTTGTTCGCGGGCTGTGTACAGTCGGAGGATAAAGGTGATCTGGAGGTGAGTTTTGCCGACACTACGGGGTCGAGAATGCTTGCACCGGAAGTTAATCTGGAGATCGTTTCTTATACGGTGAGTGGGACTGGGCCTTTTGGGAATACCTTTGAAAAAACCACCACCGTCTCACCTTTTGAGATCCAGTTCATCGAGGAGGGGGAGTGGAATATTACGGTGAATGCCTACAACGATGCGGGTATACGTGTGGCCACCGGCTCCAACGCGGTCCACGTCTACGCCGGGGAGAATGTATCTTCCCATATTCAACTCCTTCCCCCCGAGGGGACCGGCTCTCTCCTTCTCGATGTGTATTGGGATGATACCGTAATCAGCGATCCGGTCATCGAGGCGCAACTGATTCCGGCTTCGGGGACTGCTCTTCAGATGGCCCCTGAGTTGAGCGGAACGGCCCACGCGGTGATCGAGAATCCCTCACTCCCCACGGGGTACTACACCTGCGCGGTGCAACTCTCCGAGGGGGGAAATGTGGTCGCCGGCGCGGTAGAAGCGGTCTGTATTTTCGATGGTGAACAAACACCGGGTGAGTTCTATTTTGACGAAATAAATATCCCCGCCGGTGGCGTGGACCTGGAACTTGATACGGACTTGAGGGAGCCTTTGACCCTCACCCTTACGGGGACGGCGAGTAGCCTTGTGTACGGACAGACGATGACCCTGCAGGTCGCGGCCGATACTACGGATGATGTGAGCTACACCTGGTATCTGAACGGTGTGTACCAGACGGCCGGTTCCTCCTGTTCTACCGACGGCACCCTTTTCCCCGGGGTTTATAGACTCGATGTGATCGGATTCATCGCCGATGGCAGTCGGGCGGGTTCGACTAGCCATATCTTCAATGTTACGGAAAGCTGAGGGGGGTGCAATGATGAAAAAGAGAGGAATAAGCCTTGCCTTGAAGATACCCGCGTATTTCGGTTTGGCCGTAATGGTCCTCGTATTGACGGCGGCCTGTTCTAATCCCATGGGGACCCCGGTTGGAGAAGGTCGGGTTACCGTTCAGTACGGTATCAGTTCACGCACCCTGCTTCCCGATAGTGCAACGGAAGTAAGTTCTTACAGGGTGACTTTTCTCCATGAGAACGGCATTGAAGTGGTGGTAGATTCACAGGAGACCTTCGTGGAGACATCCCTTCCCTCTCTGGGAAGCTGGGATATCCTGGTCGAAGGTTTCGACGGGGATAATCTTTTGGTCGTCACGGGGAGTACCGTTGTAGATCTTGATTCCGATCAAACCCGTACGGTCGCGGTGACCCTGACTGAGGCTAACGGCTCCGGGCTTGCCCGTTTTGAGGTGCAGTGGAATTCGGTGCAGATTCGCGATGCCGTGGTGGAGGGGTCGCTCATCGACACCTCGGGTTACACGATTCCCATGGGTTTTTCCACCTCACCGACAGGTGAAGCGGTGAGTGAAATCCAGGTGGACGATGGCTTTTATACCCTTGAAGCCCGGCTACTTGATGGTTCAACGGTGGTGGCGGGTTTCGCCGAGGCGGTGTTGATTTCCACCGGCGGGACTACTCAGCACCTTTTCAGTTTTGACACGGTCAACAAGCCCGGAGAACCGATCAGTGTATCCGGGGAGAGCTTTACCGTAGCATGGGATGCCCCGATCGACCCGGCAACCGGTGAACCCCAGGCTGTGGATGGGTACAAACTCTACTACCGGGTTCACGGAACCTATGGATGGAGTCATGTAGCCGATACGGGCGCCTCGGTCAACGAGTACACCATCACGACGGCGGAACTGCCCTATGGAGAATATGAATTTGCCGTTGCGTCGGTGAACTCCGCTACGGAATCGGAGCTGCACACCAGCTTTGACGATACCGCCGATCCAACCTACGGGTGGTATGTCGTCTGGGGGTAGCACGGAATTAATAATAGTGGCCTCTCTACTGCAGGTCGACGGGATGGAGAAGGAACCCTACTCCCTTAAAATAACTCCTTCCCCGGTACGGCCTGCAGTTTTTTTTATTGAATTTTTGCCCCTCCCCTCTCTCTATAACAAAAAACATAAAAAAAGCTAAAAAGTCTATTTTAAAAATAATTGTTGTGTGGAGGGGGTATTTCCCCTACACTTAGTATATGAAGGAGAAAAATGGCACCACAATCCTCCTTGTAGATGATGATCTGATATTTTCCTTGGATGAGAAAAGCGCCCTCGAGAACTACGGTTACACGGTGGTGACGGCCCGGTCCGGGGAGGCTTCCATCCTTGCGGTGGGTGAGAATCCCGAAATCGACCTTGTGCTGATGGATATCAACCTCGGTGACGGCATGGACAGCACTGAAGCTGCCCGGAGAATTCTGGAGGATCACGATATTCCGATTATCTTTTTGTTGTCCCATGCTGAAAAGGAGGTGATTGAGAGGACTGAAAAAATTTCCTCCTACGGATATGTACTGAAAAGTGCGGGAATCACCATGGTGGATTCTTCGATACAAATGGCCTTCAAACTGCACCATGCGTATCAGGCCTTTCAGAAGTTGGAACAGGATCTGCGGGACCGGGAAAACCTCCTCAACGCAACCCAGGAGTTGAGCAAAACCGGGGGATGGGAATTCGACCTTGACACCAAGGTTCTGGAGTGGACTGATGAGACCTACAGAATCCACGAGATACCGCAGGAGGAGTATCCGAAGGGGTCTTCCGATCTCATTGAAAGGAGCCTCTCCTGTTACCACCCGGAAGATAAGGAGCTGGTATCCGAGGCATTTCGCGGGTGTTGTGAAACGGGAGAAGCCTATGATCTCGAAGTGCGGTTCACCGATACAAAGGGACATGACAAGTGGGTTCGTACAATCGGCCGGGCGGTGTGGAGCAGCGGGAGAGTCGCGAGAATAGTCGGGAATATTATGGATATTACCGAGCGAAAGGAAATGGAGGATTCCCTGCGGGAGAGCGAGCGGACTTTCAAACGGAAGCTCGACGCGTTGCTTTCTCCGGAGGGTGACCTCGGTACACTTAACCTGGCGGATGTGATCGACACGGAATCCACCCAGTCCCTGATGGATGATTTTTACAAATTGACCGGTATCGGCGTCGCCGTGGTGGATAGCGATGGGACTGTCCTTGTCGCTACGGGCTGGCAGGATATCTGCACGAAGTTCCATCGGATCCATCCTGTAACCCGCGCCAATTGTATTGAGAGCGATACAATCCTCGGGTCGGGGGGAGAAACCGGGACCTTCAAAATCTACAAGTGCAAAAACAACATGTGGGATATTTCAACCCCGATCCTGGTGGGTGGCAGGCAGTTGGGGAGTATCTTTCTCGGTCAGTTTTTCTTCGACAATGAAGAGCCCGACTATGAAACCTTCAGGCTCCAGGCACGGCGCTGCGGATTTGATGAACAGGAGTACCTCGAAGCCCTGGATCGTGTTCCTCGATGGAGCCACGAGACCGTGGGACACGTGATGGATTTTTATTCCCGCTTCGCGGAGGTGTTCTCAAAGTTGAGCTACAGTAACCTCAAGCTGGCCCGAACACTGGAAGAGCATAAAAAGGCGGAGGAGAAGATCCAGACACTCCTCCGTGAAAAAGAGATTATTCTCAACGAAGTACACCATCGTATCAAAAACAACCTGCATACCATTGAGAGCCTTTTTTCAATCCAGATAAGCGAAACCAACGATCCGTCGGTCAAGAACATCCTCATCGACGCGGCGGGGCGCGTGTGGAGTATGATGGTATTGTACGATGAGTTGTATCGGTCCAAACGGAAAGAGGCTATCTCCGTCCGCGAGTATCTCCCACCGCTGGTTGATGGGATCATCGGAATTTTCCCCAACAGCGACCAGGTTCACATCGCGACACAGCTCGATGATGTGATGCTGAGTCCGAAGATGCTCACCCCCCTGGGTATTCTCATCAACGAGCTCCTGACCAACACAATGAAATACGCTTTTTCCGAAGGAGCCGGCGGTGAGATTTCCCTCATTGTCCGGAAAAAAAACGGACTCATCTCCTTGCAGTATGAAGATGAAGGTCCGGGTATCCCGGAAGACGTTGATTTGGACAGCCATCCCGGTTTCGGTCTGCAGCTGATTAAGATGCTCGTGAAACAAATGTGCGGCACTGTTCAGATAGGGACCGGCAGGGGTGCCCGGTTCGTCCTGGAGTTTCCCTTTTGAGCATTGTGTTTGAGCAGAGTGTTGAATAGCCGGGGCGCTTGGTTTATTATGGTTCCATGACTGAAATAAAATACCACAGTACCCGGAATGCTCAGAATGGACAAAACGCAGTCACCTTCACGGAGGCCGTCGTGAGGGGCATTGCCCCTGACGGAGGACTCTACGTCCCTTCGGAGTTTCCCTCGATAGACATCACGGACAGCTCCCTTCGGAACCTTTCGTACCAGGAGCTCGCCGAGTATATTTTCTCGCTTTTCATTACCGATTTCACCTCCGGGGAGATCTCCTTCTGTGTTCAGGGGGCCTATGATGAGAAGTTCAGAGATCCGAAGATTGCCCCCCTTCACAGTTGCGGGAATGCCCATTTTATCGAACTGCACCACGGCAGGACCCTTGCTTTCAAGGATATCGCCCTGTCAATTCTTCCGCTTTTTCTCACGACCGCCGCGGGGAAGCTGGGCATCGACGACACGGTCGTCATTCTAACGGCAACCAGCGGTGACACCGGGAAGGCGGCCCTGGAGGGCTTCGCCGATGTCGAGGGGGTGGAGATTGTCGTTTTTTATCCTACCGATGGA
>CAZJIN010000206.1:0-5485 GCA_964545955.1 uncultured Sediminispirochaeta sp. | reverse complement strand
ACCAGGGCATCGCGAATGATCAGCAGGTCCGAATCACCGGGGTTTGGTATGCCCAGGATATGGTCCGGTGTAGTGAGGACACGTTTTTGGAGCTCCTCCCGGGCCGTAGGACCCATTCGGTCGTACATGAAGTGAATCTTGTTGTTCAGGGATTCGATATCCCTGCCGCACTCTTCCCAGTTGGTGAGGATATTGGCATAGAAGTAGGCCAGGGAGTCGGCATCACGGAGCAGGTCCGCAAGTACTCCGAGATCGATATGGGGATAGACCGCCGAAGGGGTGGGGACCGGGGTGCCGTCGTCGTCTCTGGGGCCGCCGATTTCGTGACGGGTCACGAGATATTGGGTATCGCGGATAAACCCTTTATGATCCGGCCTGTCGTCGATACCACAGGCTTCCGCGACGAGACGAACCATCTCTGCCGATTGCCGGGCGTGGAGTTTTTTGAATTCCCGGTAGAGCCTCGGGTCTTTTCGCACCTTCTCTTCTCCCCGTACCATTGTGTCGGGAAAAGAGCGTTCGGCGTCGTGCATATGTCCGGCCAGGCGCAGAAGCTCGACGGCGTAGGCAGGGTGCCCTTCGGTACGGCCGAATTCCGCGGCAAAGGTCGTGGTCACCTCCGCGTGGAGGTGGTCGATGGTTCCTGAGGCGGAATGGGCGATCCTGTCATTAACATATTCATCGGATAAAAACTGTTTTCGGTGGGCTTCAATCATCCCTGCATGAAGCCGGTTTTTCCCTCCGGGGAGAGGGATATCCGGGATCGAATCAGCTATGAGGAATTCATATTTATCGGAGAGAAAACGATAAACCACTTCGGAGAGGTGAAAAGCTCTGCCCTGAAGGCTCTGTAATATAACGTCCATGTAAAAAGTGTAGACAAACGTTTCATATCAGTCAATAAAAGAAAGAAATATTTCATAAAAAAGTTGACAGTGAAAAAATTCAGTGCAATAATGAAATAAATATTGCATAATAGTTAGAATATGAAATTATTCATAGGCACCATGCTTTACGGATCTTCACAGTGATACTGTGAAAAATTGCAACAATACAAATGGAGGTATCTGAGATGCAGGGAAAAAAACAGTTGGTTATCACTTCGATCGCGGCGGTTCTTTTTCTGGTTCTTCTTCTCCCCGTGTTTGCCGGGGGAGATCAGGAAGGAAAGGGGAAAGAATTCACAGATGTGAAGGAGTGGGAGAAGTATGCCGGTATCGGTGAATTCCGCCCCGCCGAGGACGACTGGGAGGAGATCGAGCGACTTGCAAAGGAAGAGGGCGGCCTGGTGGTGTATTGCAACTCCGGAAGCATCTTCGAAAGCATCCGCACTTTCTATGAAGAATACGGGATCAAGGCTGAACCTTATGACCTGGCAACCGGCAGCCTCTATGAAAAGCTGGGACGGGAACAGAAAGCAGGCATATACAATTGCGATGTTGTTCTTTCTTCCGGTACCCATACTATGAACAACGAATTTGTGAAGCGGGGTACCGCATATCGATTTGTACCCAGGTATATTGAACCCCTCCTGTTGGATGCCGTGAAAGACGAACCTCTTGGTATACAGCGTCTGGGGGGAAAAGCGGTAGCCTACAACTCCGAAGTATATGATGAGCCACCGGTGGATTCCTGGTGGGACCTCACCCGTCCGGAGTGGGAGAACAGACTGACCATGAAAGACCCCATGCAGGGCGGTTCCGAGGTTGGAATGATGATGATGTTTATACGCAACTCCGACGTGATGGCGGATCTGTATGAAAAAGAGTTCGGTGAGCCCATCGAACTGAGCGAAGGAGTAGAGAATGCCGGTTACGAGTTCATCAAACGCCTCATCGAGAACGGTATAGTATTAACCTCAAGCGGAACCCCTGCGGCCATCGCGGCGGGAACCAAGGGACAGAAAGAACCACCCCTTGCCATAATTTCCCCCTCGAAGATGAAGTACCGCGAGACAAACAACCTGGACTTTGAAATCGCCTGGGACCTGGAACCCGTGGGAAGTTATGTCAGCCTTCAGGCTCTCAGTATTCCCCAGTTCGCGCCCCATCCCAACGCTGCCAAACTCTATATCAGGTGGGCTTACGAACAGGGTTTTGCCCCCTGGAACAACACCGGTACCTGGCCGGCACGAAAGGACCTTCCCCTGCCTCCTGATCAGCCGGCTCTCGAGGACGTTGAGACCTGGTACGAGGATGCGGATTATGTATATGAGAATATCATCGAGTTTCAGGACTTCTGGATCCAGCATCAGTCCAACTAAATCGAAAGGGATAAGGAGTTAAATATGAAAAAAATGCTGTTTTTACTACTTGCATTATCAATAGTTATGATAACCCTTGGCTGTGCGGGAGGACCGGAGCGTCAGGCTCCGGCCGCCTCCGCAAATATAACCAAAACGGTTGAAAAAGAGCCTTACGTGGAGGACCGCACGGAAAACTTTGTGATGCCGACTCTTACCACGGATCAGACCGGGAAGGGTATGAGCGGTGACGCCGATGACCCGGCCATATGGGTACATCCGGATGATCCTGCCAGGAGCGTGATATTCGGCGTTGACAAGGCGGTGGGCTTCTACGCCTGGGACATGAATGGAAAGGAGCTGTTGTGCCAGGACATTCATGGAAAACCGGGGAATATCGATGTGCGGTATGGTCTGGAAATTGGTGATCGTGAAGTTGATATTGTAGCGGTCAACATCCGGAAAGCCCGGTTTACCCGGATCAGCAAGGTAGCCGTGTATGCAATCAACCCCGACTTTACCTCCGGTGAAGACCTCCTTGTGAAGCTCGCCGACGGGGAGAGTGAAAACAACCAGGTGGAATTCGAATCCTACGGCTTCGGTCTCTACAAAAGCGCCGAGGATGGACAGATCTATGTTTTTACCGCACCCAAGCGTGACGGGGATATCACCCAATATCGTGTTGAGGATGACGGCAGTGGAAAAGCGGTAAAGCTCACCGAAGTACGGGTACTTCCTTTTCCCTCTCCCGATGCTAAAGAGGGCATGGTTTGTGATGACGACGCGGGTTATCTCTATGTTGGTGAAGAGGGGAAGTGTGTGCACAAATACTACGCCGAACCCGATGCCGAACCAGAAGCTTTTCTGACCTTTGCCGAAGACGGCTATGCCGCCGACCGTGAAGGGGTCTCCCTCTACAAACTGGAGGATGGAACCGGATACGTGGTTGTAGTTGATCAGGGTGGAATTACCGATGAAGCCGCTTCAATACTGCGAATATATGATCTTGAAGAACCCCATGAACTGGTGAGAACCATCGCTCATCTCAATTCCGATAAAGAGTCGATCTGGGACGACGACGGGGTGGAGGTTACTTCCAAACCGCTTCCCGGATTTCCCCACGGTGCGGTGCTTGCCCATGACGGAAGGAACAGCAACTATCCGATCTATGACTGGGCCGACATAGCCGGGGGGCAGCTCAAACTTGCAAACCAGGAGATGGAGGAGTAAATGACCGAATTGGCAATTCCTACCGGAAGTCCGCTCTTGCGGCGACTAAAAAGATATTACACCCAGCCTCAGACGGTGATAGGAATCATTCTTCTTTTCCTTCTCGTGTTCTTTGTTTTCATGCCCATGGTAAATCTGGTCTACACTTCTTTTACCCTTTCCTACTCGGACCAGAGACTGCCCCAGGTGAAGGAGGCCTCCGCCGCTTTTGAGGAGGGCCGGTTCACCCTGGTCCACTTCAGACGGGTCTTTCTGAGTAAGCTGACGAAACCCATGCTGTTAGTGCCTCTCATGAACACACTGATGATCACCTTCGGTCTTACGGTGATTTCGATCTCCTGGGGCTGCATACTGGCATGGCTTGTGGTGCGGACGAATCTCCCGGGCAAGAGAACGATCGCCAATATGGCGGCATTGCCCTACATCATTCCGTCCTGGGTCATTGCATTGGCGTGGATAAACGTGTTCAAGAACTCACATATTGGAGGATCAATAGGATGGTTTGAATATATGACCGGAATTCCTTCGCCGAACTGGCTCTCCTACGGTCCTATTCCCATAATAATCTGCCTCTCTCTGCATTACTACGCCTATGCCTTCATCACCGTGTCCGGCGCCCTCGCTTCGATAGATTCGCGTCTCGAAGAAACGGGCGAACTTCTCGGGGCAAACCGCTGGCAGGTGATGAAAAAAATTACCCTGCCCCTGGTGCTCCCTTCAATCCTGGCTGCGTTTATTCTGACTTTCTCCAAGGGAATAGGGACCTTCGGGACTCCCGCGTTTCTCGGGATCCCGGTGCGGTACTACACCCTGTCGACTCAGCTATACGCCAACGTGAAGAACAACCTTGAGGGAGATGCCTACCTCCTGGCGATGGTGATGATTTTGATCTCCGGGATCACGATATATATGAATGTAAAGGTGATCGGGGCGAGAAAGAGCTACGTGACCATTGCCGGCAAGGGGTTTCGGGCAAAGCCGGTGGATCTCGGAAAATTAAAATACCTTGTGTTGGGCCTGTTGGTGTTGTTCATTCTCTCCTGTGTGCTGTTTCCGATTTATATTCTCGGAGCTCAGACCTTCATGGAAGCGGAGGGCAACTACTCATTTTCCAATTTTACCTCCCATTTCTGGATTGGAGAAGCGGGTGCTTTGGGCTCAAAGGGACAGGTCCTCGGTCTGGGGGAATCGGGTATTCTGAGAAATCCGAAGATCTATTCAGGGGCCTGGAATTCCCTGCGTCTGGCCGTTACCGTTTCGCTTCTGGCGGCGGTTATAGGGATTTTTCTCGGGTACACCATAGTGCGGGGGCGGGGGACTCTGTTATCAAAGATGAATGATTCCCTCTCCTTTGCGCCGTACATTATTCCAGGTGTCGCCTTTGGAGCGGTGTACCTGGGGATGTTCGCCAAACCCATAGGGCCGATTCCCGCCTTGTACGGGACCTTCTCTCTCCTCGTGCTGGTCTCACTCGCAAAGCGCCTGCCCTTTTCTTCCCGGACGGGAACCTCGGCGATGATGCAGATCGATAAGGAACTCGAAGAGGCCGCCAGTCTGGT
Organism: uncultured Sediminispirochaeta sp.; assembly: GCA_964545955.1. Lineage (GTDB taxonomy): Bacteria > Spirochaetota > Spirochaetia > DSM-16054 > Sediminispirochaetaceae > DSBN01. The sequence continues at coordinate 454 of CAZJIN010000206.1, read as the reverse complement.
GGGGGCGAGTTTTTTCAAGAAGTTTACCCGGATAATCTATCCTCTTACCAAGAGCGGTTTTGCCGCGGGACTTCTCCTCTCTTTTATCACCACCATGCGGGAACTATCGTTGATTGTCCTGCTTGTAACCCCGAAAACCAAAGTGCTTACCACCATGATCTTCAGGTATGCCGAGAGTGGTTTTCACCAGTACGGAGATGCGATCACCATGGTTATCGTGTTGATAAGTATCACCGGCACCCTCTTGATTAAACGATTCCAGAACACATCACTGGTGAAAGGAGTATAGAACGGTATGACCAAAACAAATGAAAAAATCCGCCTGGAGGGACTTACAAAACAGTGGGGCGAAGTGATCGCGGTGAATCACCTTGATCTGCGGATCGAGAAAGGGGATTTTATCACCCTTCTCGGGCCCTCCGGTTGCGGAAAGACCACTACCCTGAGGTCCATC
>CAZJIN010000205.1:0-5495 GCA_964545955.1 uncultured Sediminispirochaeta sp. | reverse complement strand
GCATTCTCAGTATGGAAAGTGTAAAACACTTTCCATACTGAGAATTGCTGAGCCGGAGAGGAAAGGCTTGCCACTGACCTGCATCAGTGGGTACAATAAAATGAAAGGGGAGGAGTCTATTGATGCAGGTTGAGCATATGGCCGCGGAAGCGGGAAGGGCACAAAAGAGGTGCGCCGGGTTGTCGGTGGAAGTAAAAAACCGGGCCCTTGAGGCAATTGCCGATGCCCTGGAGAAGAGACGGGAAGAGATAGAAGGGGCGAATCGTGCTGATGTTCAGAAAGCGGAACGGGAGAATCTCGCCGCTCCTCTGTTGAAACGTCTGAATTTTCAGGGCGAAAAGATCGACCAGGCCTGTCGCGGAGTACTGGATGTGGCTTCTCTCCCGGATCCGACGGGGCGGGTCCTCAGCGCACGGCTGCTGGACAAAGGGCTGACGCTTTATCAGGTTAGTTGCCCCATCGGTGTGATCGGGATGATCTTCGAGTCCAGGCCGGACGCGCTGGTGCAGATGGCCGCCCTCAGTCTCAAGAGCGGCAACGCGGTCCTGATGAAGGGGGGGAGTGAGGCTTCCGGAACGAACCGGGTACTGGCTGAAATTATCGCCGAAGCGAGTTTCGCGGCGGGTATTCCCAAGGGATGGATTCAGCTGGGGGAGACCCGTGAAGATGTACGGGCGATGTTGTCCCTCGACCGTTACATTGATCTTCTTATTCCGCGGGGTTCCAACCAGTTTGTCCGGCACATCATGGACAATACCAATATTCCCGTTCTTGGACATGCCGACGGGATTACCCACCTCTATATACACTCCCCTGCCGATCTGAATATGGCTGTGGATCTGACGGATGATTCAAAGAATCAATATCCCGCCGTGTGTAATGCCCTGGAGACCCTGCTGGTAGACAAGCTGGTGGCGGAACAGTTCCTTCCCATGCTGAAGGACAGAATGAATGAGCGGGGGACCCGGTTGCGGGGTTGTGATATCTCTCGCGGTATAGTCGATATGGAGCCCGCAACTGAAGAGGATTGGAGTACCGAATACCTCGATTATATACTTTCGGTAAAGGTGGTGGGCGGATTTGACGAAGCGGTGGAGCATATCACCACTTACGGCTCCGGGCATACCGACGGGATCGTCACTGCCGACAGGGAGACCGCGGAGCGTTTCATGGAGATCGTTGATTCGGCAGGTGTATTCTGGAACAGCAGTACCCGCTTTGCCGACGGTTTTCGCTATGGCCTCGGAGCCGAGGTGGGAATAAGCACAAACAAGATCCACGCCCGCGGACCGGTGGGCTTGGAAGGCCTGACAATATACAAGTGGAAGCTCTACGGTTCCGGCCAAAAGGTCGGGGATTACTCGGGAGAGGAGGGCCGTAAATTTATTCATCGGGACCTCTCACCGGAGATCCGGTGATCAGCGAGCCTGGAGGAAAGAAAGGGATGTTAAGGTGAGAAATTTTACCGAGTGCAAGCGTGTGGTGGTCAAGGTTGGAACGAACCTGCTCACCAGGGGAAACGCGATTGATACGGAGTATGTGGACCGTATAAGCGAGCAGATCGCCGTGCTCATCGGGAGGGGCCTGCAGGTCCTTCTGGTCAGTTCCGGGGCAATCGGCATGGGGGCCTTTGAGCTGGGTATCACCCGCAGCGTGACCGATATCCGCATGCGCCAGGCCTGTGCCGCGATAGGCCAACCCCTTCTGATGTACCGGTACAGGGAATCCTTTTCTCACCATGATATCAGAATTGCCCAGGTGTTGATTACACGGGATGTATTGGACAACCGTTCCTCCTACCTCAACCTGCGTAACTCCGTGGAGAGACTTCTCGGGCTTCAGGTAGTGCCGATCTTCAACGAAAACGACAGCATTTCCACCGATGAAATCGGAAATGCCTTCGGAGACAACGACCGCCTGAGCGCAATGGTGGCCAGTAAAATAGACGCTGATGTACTGATAATTCTCAGTGACATTGATGCACTGTACAACGGCGATCCGAAGGGGGAGGAGAAGGTGGAACGGGTCCCGGTGGTGGAGCATATTGACCGACAGATTTTTTCCTATGCCGGGACCGCGGGGAGTGAGTTTTCTTCCGGAGGGATGAAGACAAAATTGAAAGCCGCCGAGATCGCCGCTGGTGCCGGGTGTCGCACGGTCCTTGCCCACGGAAGGGAACCCGATATCCTCGCTCGAATTCTCATAGGTGAGGATATTGGGACCCTTTTTCTGGCCAGGAAGAAGCTTTCCGCTCGGTCCAGGTGGATTATGAACAGTGTGCCGAAGGGGAAAATAGTGGTGGATGAAGGGGCGATTCGCGCCCTTCGGAGACACAAAAGTCTTCTCCCCTCGGGAATCCTCGCCGTGGAGGGGGTGTTCAACGAGGGTGATGTGGTTCGGATAAACGACTCGGCAAAGGGAGTGCCCGCGTACAACAGCACCGAGATTGAGAGTCTGATAGGAAAGCACTCCAGTGAAGTGACCCGTCTGTATGGGAATGAAAGGAGGGAGGAAATCGCGCGTCCCGAGGACATTATTTTCTTGCTCGAAGGGGAACTTGATGGGGATTTGAAATAAAGAGCTTCGGTTCTTCTTAACCGTATCCTTTTCAGGTCGATATTCTGAATATGGGAAATCTACTGATTCTACATGCGATTGGACTCAACGAATACTCGCTCACAAAAGAGCTTCCGACACCTGAAGATCTCTCTGTGACCAGGGACGCCTTTCTACAGACAATAGACAGGAGTCGAAAGCTTCCGGATGTGACCGACACGATACTTCTCACTGATCTTCCTGAGGAACGGTTTTCTTCTCAATGGAAAGGGGAATGGGGTAGGATCGTCAGTCGTCCGAACTGGACCGTTCCGGACCTGCTGCAGTATATCCGGCAGGCGAGTGAGGGCTATGGACATATTTTTTCGATGTGGAGTGATACTCCTCTTCTGGATCTTGAACTCGGTAAAAAAATGTACACCAACCACCAGCGGTTTTTTGCCGATTACACCTTTGCCGACGGCTACCCTCTTGGATTGAGTCCCGAGATATTGAAACCGACCGCTCTTACCCAGCTCATCGAGCTTAGCCAACGTCACGAAGTCAGGGTGACGCGCAACTATATTTTTGAGGTACTTCAAAAGGATATCAACGCCTTTGATCTGGAGACGGAGGTGGCCCCCCTGGACCAGCGAATGCTGAGGGTCTCTCTAAGTGCCGATACCCGTCGTACCTTTCTCCAGCTGGATCGGGTAATCCGGGCGGGGGGACGGGACGCCCCTACCGTACAGAAGATCCTGGCCGAACAGCCGGAGTTATTGCGCACCCTTCCGGCCTTTGTCAACATCCAGGTGACGGGGGGGTGTCCTCAGAGCTGCAGTTACTGCCCCTATCCCCTGATAGGAGGCGATATTCTGCAACGTCGGGATGAAATGCCCCTGGACCGATGGACAACACTTCTCGATAAGGTGGTCGAATTCTGTAATGACGCGGTGATAGGAGTTTCAATGTGGGGGGAGCCCTCCCTGCACACACGGATCGTGGAGGTTGTTTCCGCGGTTCTTCGGCGACCCGGGCTTTCCATGGTGATCGAGACTTCCGGAGTGGGCTGGTCGGTACCTGTGCTCGAACAGATAGCCCGTGACCGTGGAGCGGGAATTCCCGGTGATCTCACCTGGATTGTCTCCCTTGATACCGACGACCGAGAACTGTATTCACAACTCCGTGGAGGGCAATGGGACGAAGCGGTGGACACCGTCGACATGTTGAGAGCCCTTTTCCCCGGACAGGTGTACGTACAGGCTGTACGCATGAAAAACAACGAAGAGCAACTGGACGGTTTCTTCCGCCATTGGGAGAAAGAAGAGGATCTCGAAGTGATCGTGCAAAAATACGATTCCTTCTGTGGATTTCTCCCGGAGCGAAAGGTTACAGATCTCAGCCCTATCGAACGCTTTCCCTGCTGGCATCTGAAGCGTGATCTGGCTGTTCTGCTGGATGGGAGCGTTCCCATGTGTCGTGAAGATTTGAAGGGCGAATACGTGTTGGGAAATGTGTTTCAGGAATCCCTCGAGGAGATTTGGAAACGCGGGGAGTCCTATTACCGTCTTCATCTTGAGGGAGAGTATCCCGGTCTATGTGGAAGGTGTGATGAGTTCTATACCTACAACTTCTAAGACGCTGAGGGTCCCTTACACCATGGTCGGCGGGACCAGGGAAGACCGGTCCCTTCAGGTCAGCCCTCCTATAAGCATCATCCTGCTCCATCGCGGAAGTCGCCCCTACCGACGCGAATTTTTTAAGGAACTGGAGCAGCTCGGAAATATCGAAACCATATCGATAGAACCGGGAACCGGGACCTATGATGTGGATGGTTTAAGTCGGAAATACCCGAGGATAAAGTTTCTCCTCCTCCATGAGGAGATCAGTCGGGGGGAACAGATAAATATTGGGATGAAAGAATCTTCCAGCCGCTTTGTTTTTGTGATGTGGAGTGATATGAAGGTCTCGTCACCCCTTACCCCCCAGCTTCTGCATCGCTTTATGGAGGCGGATCGCCTGTGTACCTTTCCGGTGATTCAGAACACGAAGCTTGAAACGGTTCCGTCGGTGATGGTACCGGCATTTCAGAAGCGTAAGCTCAGGGTGATCCCTATGCTTCCCAGGAAGAACGGTGTAAAAAGCCTGTATCCCTTCGACTTCTGTGGGGTCTATCATCGTGAGAAGTACCTCCTCACGGGGGGATATGATTATATGATTTCGAGTTCTTACTGGCAGAAGATGGATTTTGGTTTTCGCACGCATATGTGGGGAGAGAGAATTGAAGGAGAAACGGCTTTCCGGATCAGGTACCTGGCAACGGAACCCAGCGAGGATACCACCCCCGATGAGAGCTACAAGCAGTTTTTTCTGAAGAACCTGTCAGTCAGATTTAACGGAGACCGGGGTGAAATACCCTGGCGGCGATTTGTGCCTTACTATATTCGTTCCGGGAGTTCAATTTTTTCGGCATTGAAGGAGTTTAAACGCGTCAGGGCCTGGGTTGCCCTGAACGAATATCGCTTCAGCCGGGATTCAAGGGATATCACGGAGCTTTGGGAGGGTCCTGAAACATGACATCCACGGCGATTTTTCTTCAGGTACGACTCGATTCTACCAGGCTGCCGGGTAAGGCCCTGCTTCCCCTGGGGGGAAAACCGGTGATTGTCCAGGCCATGGAAGCGCTGGGGAAGGTCGATGTCGATTTTCGTGTTCTTCTGACGGACCACGCTAGTTCGAAAACCCTGCGTCCCTACGCGGAACAGGGGGGATTCGACCTTTTTGCCGGACCCGATGAGGATGTTCTCGAGCGATATGCCCTCGCGGTGGAACACTACGGGGTGGAGGCCTTTATACGTGCTACGGGGGACAACCCCCTGGTGAGCGGGGAATGTGCCCGGAGTCTTCTGGAATTGCACCGTCGAAAAGGGGCCGATTACAGCGGGTACCGGGGTTTGCCC
>CAZJIN010000204.1:0-5508 GCA_964545955.1 uncultured Sediminispirochaeta sp. | reverse complement strand
TAAACCTGGTTATACACAAAACACACTCCCCTAGTCTATTATGAAACACCGTTTTATTATACAGCACGTTTCATATTTCAATAAAGGGGAAGGTGCAAAATATGTCTAAAAATCGTTCGGGAGAAAAAGGGGACTATGTTCTGTTTTCAGCATCATCCTCCGCTTCTTCCTTTTCATCTTTTATTTTAAATTTCTCTACCTTTTCGGCCAGGGAGTCTATAGAACTGCTGTTCATTTCATTTAGCTCGTTCACATGGACCATAGAGGAGTTTATATCCTGAATTCCCAATTCTATCTCTTTCACCCCATCGTTGATGTTGGTCCCTATGTCGCGAATATCCTGGATCGAAGAGGTCATTCCGTGGCTGTTCTGAGAAATATTGGAGGCACTGTCCTGAATCTGCTGAGTTATTTCCGAAAGGGAGTTCATGGATTCCATGATTTCATTGCTACCGGTGGCCAATTCACCCATACTTGTGGATATCTCCGACATGGCATCGCTGGAGGAACGAGTTTCCTCTTCGATCTGAGAAAAAATGTCCCCGCTTTCGTTGCTGACGGAGTAGATGGTCTCTATCCGTTCGCTGATCGTGTGAATGCTGGTCTTTATGCGTTTCGCGTTGGTGTTGGTTGATTCGGCCAGTTTGCGTATCTCCTCGGCAACCACTGCGAAACCTCGTCCCGCGTCACCGGCATGGGCGGCCTCGATTGCGGCGTTCATGGAAAGAAGATTGGTTTGACTGGCCACGTTGTTGATAATGTTGATGACCTCAAGTATCTGTTCCATGTCTTGCCTGCTTTCCTCGATAAGCTTGTTGGTGTCGCTTATCTTCTCACCTCCGGTGTTGGTTATTTCAACGAGGTTGTCCGAGGCCTCTTTTCTTTTTTGCGAAATTCTGCTCACATTTTCAATCGCCGCTGCCATCTCTTCGACGGAGGCCGAAGATTGAGTGACGGCGGAGGATTGGGAATCAATTTTTTGAGAGAGCTCTTCGATGCTCCCTACTATTTCGCGGGTGGCTGTGGTCGCTTCATCGAGTTCTTTGACCAGATTGTCAAATTGCGAAGAGATGCTTTTGATGTTGGCACTCATTTGTCCAACCGCCGCGGCGGATTCGTTCCCGGCGCTGGAGAGTTCTTCCTTGATCCTGCCTCCCTGTTCGGAAAGTGATTGTATCTCTTCGATGATCTCTGAAAAATTGTCCAGAAAGCTGTTGATCGAAGAGGAAACCTGGGCTAACTCGTCTTTGCCCTTGGATTCCAGACGAAGGGAGAAATCTCCTGTACCCATGGTGGCCAGGCCTCTGTACAATCCGGAGAAACTCTTGCCGATGTGGAGTATGAATCCACCCGATAAGAAGGCAATAATTCCCAACATTACGATCACCAGAACGCCTGCCAGCCATGTAATCCTTTCTACTTGTTCTGCTGCAAACTCTTCGATGTTGGAGGTAATGGTTATAAGAGAACCCTCCAGAGAACCTCCTAAAAAAATATTTAATGACTCGACCTCCAGCCTGGCAAAGTCTATTTCCTGGTCCTGGAACCTCTCAGATGCCTGAATGATCCCCGGAAGGGTACCCTGGTATTTGGCGGAAATAGAATCAATATTGTCCTCGATTTCCTTCAACCTTGAATCGGATTCGGTGATCATTTTTAGAGCATTCTCGTGAATACGCTGCCCGTCTTCGTGCTCTGTTAAGAAGGTCTGGTAGATCGGAGACTCGAATACCTCAAAGGTCTTCTCTTTGAATATTTGGTATTTACGAGAGAATCTTTTGAAAGTGGCCTCCATGTCGTTTTTTATCAGCAGGTCTTTGGCCTCCGAGTTGGTTCGGTACATTTCGCTGACAATGGTTTGCATATCAAGTAGCAGCCCCTGTATTCCCGCCCGATAGTTGAGGAGGAACAGAAAGGAGAACAGAATCACGATTATAGCCGCCAAAAAAAGGGCGTTGAGAAAGAGAAGTCTTGTTTTTATCTTCATAGGTTCACCTCGATCGTGTAATAGCCTTCAGTGTGGCTCTGTGTTCTATACGCGATTTTATCAAAAAAAGCATGGTATGACTATGAAAAAGTCTAATTACTGAAAAGCGTGCATAGGAATATTGGGAATCATGAAAAAAATAAGGGCAAAGGCCTTGGAAATGTCTGCACCTTAATATTTTTTACCTATCGGGTGAAAGTTGGACCAATTTAAAGGAGCTTTTTTGTCGGCTCAGTCTCCACGAGTCTTTTCCTCGTCGCTGCCTCGAAGGGAATTGCCAGGATGAGGGAAAAGACCATCCCGTAGTACAGGGTGATCAGGGCAATTGCCATTCCCAGGCCGATGGCCTCGTTGCTGTCGACCATGGAGAGCAGGATCAGAACACCCGTGAGTGTTCCAATACCTCCCGAGAGGAAGAAGTAGTACCTAAGGCTGCGGAAGAAGATTTCCCCATTCTTGAGTATCTTCCTGTCGGCTTCATCATCATTCCTGAAGGGTTCCCGGAAATAGGAGGTGATTTCCCGGGCGGAAGACACGGAGAGGCTCATAGCCGAGGAGAGGCCTAGGACAATCAGCAGGCACGGCAGGTTGATGCCGAGGGCAATCGATGCTCCGCCGAAGATGTAGCCAGAGGCCAGTAGGGCGAGGGCGACCAGCAAAAAGAGGGGGTAGGTTTTTCTCATTTTTCTTCTCCTTTTCTAGGAAATACCGGGTTACGAAATATCGGGCTACGAAATATCGGGCTACGAAATATCGGGTCCGCCGCCTCATGGAAGGCGGTCAGGCCTTTTTCGAGATAAAAACCGATTTGCTTCTCCCTGGCGAAACCAATGCCTGCTTTGGCCAGGGAGGACTGAATGGAATACGTCGGGTTCGCGAGCGCAATTGTAAGCAGCAGGAGGACCGACGCGGTGAAGAGCAGGTCGGGCAGGAAGGCGGGAGCGGACCTGCGGGAAGAGCGCTCTACGGAAGGAAGCGGCGGGACATCGACGGAGGCGACTTCTTCCCGGAAAAATGAGGCGATGAATTTCGCTTCTCCCGGGATTTTTTCTTCATATTTTTCTTCGATCATCAGAGTACCTCTTTCAACAGAATACGCAGTTCCCCGCGGATCCGGTGGCACCTGGATTTGACCGTTCCCTCGGGAAGCTTCAGTATTTTTCCGATCTCCCGGCAGGTCAGCTCCTCGTAGTAGCGGAGAAAGACAATATTCCGGTCCTTCCGGTCCAGGCTTGCCAGGGCACGGCGGACCGCCTCCCGTGCTTCTTTTTTCAGCACATCTTCGACCACCGGGTCTACTCGGGAAATATATTTTTGCCCCACTTCCATCGGAATCCCGACTCCCTCATCACTAGCGCAAGGAAGAATTTTTCTTTGGCGGGGATCCCTTTTTCGCAGATAATCGATGGCGTAGTTTCGGGCTATCCGATAGACCCAGGTAGACAGGGCGTGCTTTCTGTCATAGCGGTCCCGGTTGCGGTACACCTTCAGCAGGATTTCCTGTATAAGCTCTTCCACTTCTTCCCGGCGGGTGATTCCGAAGACCCTTCTCAGGTATACAGTGAGCCTGGGATAGTAGCCATGCCAGATCTCGGAGAACTGCGGGTACCCGTTATCGGTACCGATTTCCTTTTCCTGCCCGGTTTGCATCCCTCTAACCATTCTATTAATAGTATACGCACATGTGTGGATATGGTTCAGAAAAATTACGAGGGTGGGCGATGCAAACCCTTTTTTATCCGGCGGTCGAGGTGAATAAGATGCAGGAAAGCATCAACCTGGGAAAAACCTGGTCAGGAAAAAGATAGTCGGATTCTGAGAAGGCTGTGTGCAAGTCGATGGTCTATGCAAATCCTGTTCCCTGGTTTTTCCAGGGAGCTTGAGCTACACTTCATACTACAAGAGGCTGAGGGAGGACCAGATGAAATATAAGAACTCGATCTCGCATTTGCTGGGCCGGAGTGAAGCGACAGGCAGTCACCGGCATTCTATTGCAACGGCCGGTGGTACGGCATTTCGCCCCGGAGGTTTATCTGCCCTCGCTGGAAAAGGGCTCTTGTTCGTCCTCCTCCTTATAGCTACGATAGCTACGCTGTCCTCCTGCGGCATGTCCTCAAGTGAAGCTGAATCCTACTCGGCGCCGAAAATGGATGCCCGGGACAGCGGGCCGGTGATGGCCGAGTTCGCCTCCGAAGCTGCGGAGGCCCCGGCGGAGTTTATAAAGAGTGACGATACCGGGGGCGTGGCGAGCCATGGTGATCCGGGAAGCACCACCGATTCTGCTGCTGATGATTCAGCTACCGATGATTCAGCTGTCGATGATTCAACTGTCGATGATTCAGCTGTCGATGATTCAGCTGTCGGGCCGCCTGAACGAAAACTCGTCAGCACGGGCTCGATGGAGCTGGTAGTGGAGGAGCTGGAAGCTGCTGAAGACTCGATCCGTGAAAGCGCGCGAAAAATGGACGGCTATGTTGCGTCAATTAGTCGGTGGGGAGACGGTTTTTCCATGACCGTCAAGATTCCAACAGCGGATTTCGATGCCTTTGTGGAGACAGCCGGGGAGCTCGGCGAAGTGCGGACGAAGCAGATCGACGTGGAGGAAGTGACCGACCGCTACTACGATCTCGAACATCGGATCAGAAACAAGGAACTCCTGGTCGAGCGCTTCCGAAGCTATCTCGAGAAGGCGGAAGCCCTGGAGGAGATCTTGGCAGTCGAACGCCAGCTGAACGAGACGGTGACGGAGCTCGAGCGCCTCGAGGGGAGTTTCCGGAACCTCTCCCACTTGATCTCCTTTTCCACGCTTCATCTCAGTATCAGGCTCCCCTCCTACGCCTCCGACCATGGCCCCCTACCGTCACTTCGGGAGGGGCTCAGGAACTTCGGATATACAGTCGTCAATGTCTTTTACGGCATCTTTTTCATCATGCTCGGCATAGTGGTCTTCGGGGTTCCCCTGGTACTGGCTGCGGGCCTTCTGTACTGGCTGGGCTTCGGGAAAATTGGGGTGGTGCGAAAGTTTTTCGGAACCCTTCGGCCCGGCGTAAAGAACAGGCAGAGCAGCGGAAACGACAGGCGGCCCGGCGGAAAGGGTGAACAAACCAGCGGAAGCGACAAGTAGGTCAATGGTAATGTTTTCACAAAATGAAAAAATGGAAGGAATGAGCAGGGTAACAAGAACAAAAGATGAGGCGAAGGAGTACTATGATAAAATAAGCAAATGGTATGATTTCATTTCAGGTAAAAAAGAAAAAAATTTAAGCAAGGTTGGATTGGAAAAATTAGAAATAGCGAAAGATGAGGTCGTTTTAGAACTAGGTTATGGAACTGGGCGGATTATAAAAGAAATTGCTGAGATGGTTGGGGCCGAGGGGAAAGTATACGGAATTGATATTTCTGAGGGCATGAAGCAGAAGGCCCTGGATAGAATAGAAGAAGATCAGTTAGACAGGATTCAGCTGGATTGCGGGGATGCGAAAAAATTACCCTATCACAATGAAATGTTTGATGCGGTATTT
>CAZJIN010000203.1:0-5522 GCA_964545955.1 uncultured Sediminispirochaeta sp. | reverse complement strand
GGCCGCCCGTGGTAATGTTTTCTGAATTAGTTTTCACTACAAGAGTCTATTCTATATTTGAAGGAATACACATGCCGTCAAGAGAAGTTCGTCGAGTAAAAGAAAAGCAAAAAGCCTCCGAGCAGACCTCGGTCGATCGGAAGCGCACGCAACACCCAGTGATGTGGGTTTTTAGTGTAATTATCCTGGTGATCGTCGTGGTTGCCTTTGTGGTAGCTCCCGCTCTTGGAGGGAGAAGCAGCTCAGCCCGTCTGATTTTTGGATACTACGATGGAGAGCCCATTGAGTTCCAGCCTGACAGCTACTTTGAGCGTCAGAGGGATGTCTATGCCGAACAGGTCCAGAATATGTCGGATCAGAACTCGGATAACTACCAGTGGCAGGCCCTTCAGGTTTGGAAGGGCGCCTACGACGCGACGGTCGTTCATACCGCGATTCTTCAGCAAGCGGAGAGGAGCGGTCTTCATATCTCCGAGGAGGAACTGGATAGGAACATTGCAAAATTTGGTCCCTATCAGAAGAACGGCAAGTTCAGCGCCGAAGAGTATCGACAGGCCTCAAATTCTCAAAAGATCTCCACCAGGCAGATTTTTAAGGAAAACCTGCTCCATGACCAATGGACCCGGGACCTTATGAATATCCCCACATCTCCCGATGAGGCTGAGTTTTTTGCGCGTCTCGCCACTCCGGAACGCAAATTTCAATATGTAGCCTTTTCCCTCGATGGGTATCCCCGGGAAGAAGTGCTCACTTACGTACAAACCAATCTGGAAAAGTTCAGCAGAATGAACCTGAGCAGAATATCCCTTCGAATGGAAGAAAAAGAAGCTGAAGAGATCTTCACTCGGCTTACAGAGAACCCCGAGCGTTTTGAGGAACTCGCACAGAACCACTCTTCCGATGAGAACGCGGAGAAGGGCGGTGATATGGGTTGGGTTCGATATCATGAACTTGCGGCGAATTTTGAAGAGAGCGACCGGGCCGACCAGATTTTTTCTCTTGCCAAGAACGATATTTCCGAACTCATTGAAACATCCTTCGGATATGTTATTTATCGCTGTGATGATCCCGCCATGCTCCCGGATCTTGAGGATCCGGCGGAAATCGATGAAGTGAGATCCTACCTTATACAGAACGAAAGAGGTATGGTCGAGGATTATTTTATCGATAGGGCAGAGATCTTCACAGAGGCGGCACAGAAGAGCGGCTTTTCCATCGCCGCCAGACAGAATGATCTTGAATCCATCGATACAAACTACTTCCCTATCAACTACGGCGGTAGTTTTTTCCTCAAGACAATCGAAAGTGAAAACGACAGCGCCCTCCTCGGCAACGCGCAATCAAACGAACGCGTGTTGACGGAGCTTTTCTCCCTTGAAGAACAGGGAATCACCGAGCCCTTCGTACTCGGCAGATCCGTCGTCGTAGCACGACTTATCGACGAGAGAGAAACACCTGAAAAAGAACTGGAGCAGATTAAGAGCTATCATTCCTACATCGTCAGCAACTTTAGAAACCAGGGAATCCGGAATCACTTTCTCCAATCCGACAAGTTTGAAGACAACTTTATGCAGGTTTTCTCAAAATATTTTCTGAATTGATTTCAGGTGAACATGCAAAATGAAGCTCCCCGGCTTGTGGAGACATCCGGGGAGACTTCAGTTGTGTATAAGAATACCAACCTCTACGGCAATTCGCAGCCTTCAAAATCCGCCGAAGCACGGGCCGACGCTTTTTTATTGAAAACCCATACCCTCTATCTGCTTGTATCGCCTCTCCTGTGGTACGGCGTGTCCCGTATCATTCGTAAACTCCCCGAATCCTCCTTTCTTATCGCGGTGGAAGAGGATCGGCAGCTGGCAAAACTCTCAGAAGAAGCCCTGCCATGGGAGATTTCTTCCTCCCCCAAAATAGACTTTCTCCATCCCGCCGATGGGCGCGGTGTTTTTTCACTTATATTCAAGCGGGGAATTGAACATTTTAGACGTGTTGAATTACTCACCCTCAACGGTGGATATCGTCTTCACAGCAAAAGATACTCAACTCTAAAAAAAACCATGGAGGAGGAAATACAGCAGTTCTGGCAGAACAAATACACCCTCATGCACATGATTCCCCTCTGGATAAAGAACATTTTTATCAACCTCGCCCAAGCCTGCACGGGAACTCAGTTCAGTCACCTTCCTGACGGAAAGCCGGCGAAGAATAAATGTGTGTGCGTGATCGGAGCCGGTCCGAGCATGGAAGCTCATATTCCCTTCATGAAAAAAAACCGTTCCAGGCTTTTTCTGATGGCCGTGGATACGGCCTGGGCCCCGCTTTATCAGCATGATATTACACCGGACGCGGTGGTCGTTCAGGAAGCCCAGTTTTATAACCTGTATGATTTTTTATTAACCCACAGAATTGACTCCGACCTCTACGCCGATATCACCAGTTATCCAGGGGTCCTCCGACTAGCAGAACGAAATATACATTTTTTTACAGGAAAGTTCGCGGATCTTGCCCTGTTCCGCCGTATGATCGACCATAAGCTGCTACCCCCGGAAGTCCCCCCCCTCGGTTCTGTGGGAAGCACCGCGGTACACCTCGCCCTGGGAATCACCGACGGACCAGTCTTTGTTGCCGGTTTAGATTTCTCTTTCCTCCGGGGCAAAACCCACGCCAACGGTACACCCGCCCACCAGTTCAAACTTCAGCACTGCCACAGACTCCGACCTCCCGAGATGATGCAGTCTTTCACGGCGAAGGGAATCTTCCCCGTGGGTGGTAGAGAAAAAACTACCTTAGGAGACGGACCTGTTTTACTTCCTCTCACCACGGTGACCCTCGACAGGTATGCCCGAAATTTCAGTCGTTTTTTTCAAGACTATGAGAGTATTTACCGACTCCTTCCAGCGGGTATCCCCCTGGACATCAACTCAACAGATCACAACGGCGCAACCTATCTTATCGACCAATGGGAAAGCCTGGCTACCCCCGTTGTACCGGACAATGTACCGACGCCAACACAAGAAAAAAAAGATTCCTGGGCGACTCAACTTTTTCTTGAGGAAGAACGATCCCTGCTTCAGGAGATCTACCGGGGATGTAGAAGCTATCTTGAAGGCCGTCGGGATAGAGAATCAAAGATACAACTGCTTTCGCAGATCAACGACTGCGAGTACCTCTTTTTACACTTTCCCGACACCGGACATGAGCTGAGAGAGCTTGAACCGACCATGATAAAGCGCCTGCTCGTATCCACAGGTCATTATATCCGGGTGATAGAAACGGCCCTCGCACTGACGACAGCTTAGGCAGCGGAAACCGGCGGGATTCAGAGCCGATCAAACCCGAATTTCCAGAACTGTCGGGAAATTTTCCAGGTATTTTCCCTTTCTTCAAAGAGGAATAAATCTGATCCGCTCGGTGAATCATCATAAAGATCGATAAAAAGTATTTTTGCCATATTATTTTCGTCGGTGGGAATATGCATGGGGCCCATAAATTCAATCAAAGAATAGTCAATGGACGGGTCAGGACCGCGGTCTATTTCATCCCTGAGAAATGTAACGGCATTTGAAGTCTCATACACATCGGGGGAGATCGCCAATATATGTATCGCATCGTCCCAGTACAGGGAGTCCGATGGATAGGTAAATTCGGTAATGCCCTCTATCCAGTGCTGAAGCTGCTCTTCAAGTTCTTCCACCGGGTAAGACAGATCTTCCGGTGTTGGTGCATCGGAAGATTCTACCAGTTCCACTGTGTGCAAATACATGTGCTCTTCGGATGTCCCCTCCTCACCCTCACAGGAAAACTCCGCAAGCAATTCAGCCACGGGTTCTACTGCCCGATAAAAACGAACATTTACGCTCCCGAGACATCCTTTCTTGATTCTCAAATCAATATTTCTATTTTCATTGTGAGTACCGATCAGGGCTTCCATTACAATGACCTGTCCTTCTTCCGCCATTTCCAGGTTCTGATAAAGAGCCAACAACTGATCTTGTACCACCGTTTCCGACCCTTCGGAATAGTTCGTTATTATACCTTTTCTGATAAAGTTCTCTCCCGTCAATAGAAGGTTACACCAATCCGAGGTCGATTCTATTTCAAGATAGAAATAGTCAGGAAGAGAGTCGCTATACTTGGGGTCGCCGGAGGTGGTTTCATCGAATAATGTGCAGGTGGAAAAAAGAACCGGGAAAACCGTTAAAATCACCAAAATCGTGGTCATAGGGCACGCTTTTTTGTGAACCGCCATGATTTTCCTCCTTTAATAAGAATAGCCGATTAAAATTTTTTCAATTATAATCGACCATTCCGGGTCCTCACATCGGGGAAAACATGCGTAGTTGATCAATGTGCGTTAAAAAAAAGGGACATTAAAATATCCCGGGATCTTCTTTCAGAGGATCCCTGTTAATTGTCTTCGCTTTTCAAGACAGAGACAAAAGCGGACTGGGGAAGCTCAACGTTGCCCACCATTTTCATACGCTTCTTCCCTTCCTTTTGTTTTTCCAGAAGCTTTCGTTTTCTGCTGATATCCCCTCCATAACATTTTGCGGTTACGTCCTTTCGGAGGGCCGTAATGGTCTCACGGGCGATAATAGTGTTCCCGATTGCCCCCTGTATGGGAATCTTGAATTGCTGTTTGGGAATTTCTTCCCGGAGTTTTTTGCAAACTATCCTCGCCCTGGATACGGCGTTGTCCTTGTGGACAAGTTGACTGAGGGCATCCACTGATGAACTGTTGACCAATATATCCAGCTTGACCAGCTCGGTCTGCTTATAGCCGGTCATTTCATAGTCAAAGGAAGCATAGCCCCGAGTCACGGATTTCAGCTTGTCATAAAAATCAAACAGTACCTCGGCCAGGGGCATGGTATAGACTACCTCTATTCTCTTTTCATCCAGGTAGTTGAGACTGTCCTGAACACCCCTTTTGTCGAGACAGAGCTGGATGATATTGCCCAGGTACTCCGCCGGTGTAATAATCGTGGCTTTGATGAAGGGCTCTTCGGTATACTCTATGCTCATGGGATCCGGGTATTCCAGGGGATTATCAATTTCAAGCTCCTTTCCATTGTTCAGCTTGATTCGGTATCTCACGGACGGCGCGGTAAGAATGATCGATAGTCCGAACTCCCGCTCTATCCGTTCCTGTACTACCTCAAGGTGGAGAAGTCCCAGAAAGCCGCAACGGAAGCCGAATCCGAGAGCGGCGGAGGAATCCTTTTCATATATCAGAGAAGCATCGTTCAACTTCAGTTTGTCGATGGCAGTATGAAGCTCTTCGTAATCATTCGTGTCGATAGGGTAAATCGATGAGAATACCACCGGTTTAACCTCTTTGAAACCCTGCAAAGGGCCGGAACAGGGGTTTTTCTCAAGGGTGACGGTATCTCCAATACGAATATCGGAGATATTCTTTATTCCGGCGACGATATACCCCACCTGACCTGCTGCGAGGGCCTTGGATTTCTCACGGCCGACCCGAAAGATGCCGGTCTCCTCCACTGTGTAGGTGGTGTTGT
>CAZJIN010000202.1:0-5533 GCA_964545955.1 uncultured Sediminispirochaeta sp. | reverse complement strand
TTTTAGATGAGGCATCAGAAGATTACGGTTAGATTTTTGGGTGAGGCAACACGGCCCCTTTTTAGTTTAATCAGCGGTTTAATCAGCGGTTTAATCAGCGGTTTAATCAGCGGTTTAATCAGCGAAACAAGAAAGTGGCAATGGTAAGAAACAGGGGCAACGTCACGAGTGTCATTAGGTAAGTAATGAGAATCCCCGTTCCGATATAGTGGACCTGCTTGGTACTTCCGTAGAGCTTCGCGACGAGCATATTGTTGGTGGCCGGTGGTACCGCGGCCTGCACCACCAGAGCAAGCCGGAGGCCCCACTGGAGCTCCGTGGAGAGTCCTCCCAGGGGAAGCACTGCCGCGATCCCTGTAATAACCAGGGGATACAGAATAAACCGTAGCGCCACGAGCCGACCGAATTCAGGCCGATACTTGAAATCACTCCGCGGAATAGTCGCGAGAACCGCCCCGAGGAGTACCATCATCAAGTCAAGGGAATAGGTTCCGGAAAACCGTATAAAGGGTACAATAAAATCCGGAATATAATGAAAAAGATCAAACACCGCGATGAGCATCCCCACCAGAATACCGAGCAGGGGCATACTAATTTTGAACTTGAAATTTCCTGCGTTTTCTCTCACCAGGCGCAGCGAAATAGACCAGAATATGAGATTGAAAGCAAAGACATACATGAACATATATATGTTCACTTCCGTCGGAGCAAGAGCTGCCATAATGGGGAGGGGAATAAACCCGGCATTGTGCATTGCAAAAAGGGCGGTCATCGATCTGGGCTGCTCCGTTTCCAGAAGACCTCCCTTTCGAACAAAAAAACGCGCCATGAGAACCTGCAGCCCCAGGGTCAAGACACAGGCGGAAAAAAAGATCACCAGCCAGTACCACCCCTCATCAACCGCGCGCTGCCAACCCTTCGGCAGATTCCATACAAAATGCAAAGGAAAAAGAACCTTCATTACTATAAACAACGAAGGTTTTAGGGCGAATTTCCTGACTTTTTCAGGCTTGAAAATAAGAAAACCTAGGACCCCGAGAGAAGCCAGTTTGAGGATGGTGGTAAAAATGGGTTGATACATCAAGCAAAAGTAATACGGGCCGACGGGAGTGTCAAGCCGGCTCGAGATGGTGTATCGCCTGCGGATTTGTATTTTTTGCCGGAGACGGGACTTGACCGTCTCTCGTGCCTTCGGCACGTTCGCCGGCTTGCGAATGCTCCGCCTTCGCCGGGACCAAGGTTCAAGTCCCGGACACAATCCAGCATGTTGATGTAATGCAAGTGAGATGGTGTATCGCCTGCGGATTTGTATTTTTTGCCGGAGACGGGACTTGAACCCGTACGGCCAGGTTATGGCCAGGGGATTTTAAGTCCCCTGTGTCTACCAATTCCACCACTCCGGCAAATCAGTTTGTATACTACCGGTGAACCCCGGGAAGGTCAACTCTGACACTAATTATTTCTGAAGTCTTTCAAAGGAGCCCCCTCAGCAATTCTGAAGCCCTCTTTTCAAACTAGCCTATCTCTGACAGTATGGCATCCATGGATACCCATGCGACCGTCTCGGACGACATTACTTTCAATCTCCGTACCGGAATGATCGACTCCCATTTTCACAGCCTTATGATGCGGAAAAGGGGTCTCGATTCCGATAGATTGCTTGAGCTTGCGATAAAAAAAGGGCTCGCCGGGGGTCTGGATGTGGGAACCGAAGCGGGGGATACTTCTGAAAGGGTTTGGGTGCATCGAAAATTCCCCCGGGTGAAGCTCGCCGCGGGACTCTATCCCGCGGAGGCGGAGTATGAGGTCCTGTCTTCTCGCCTTGATATCCTGGTTGGAGATATTGAAGCCTACCCCGTGGCCGCGATCGGGGAAATCGGTATTGACTATCACTGGAACTACGGCACACCGGAAAAACAACGGGAGTTGATGATTCGCCAGATTGATATCGCAAATCGGTACGGACTACCGATTATTGTACACAACCGGGAGGCCGACACGGAGGTCGCGGAGATACTGCGACAGCATTCCCCCCTCGCCGGTGGGATTATGCACTGTTTTTCCTCCGGTCCCGAAGCCGCGAGAAGCTTCCTCGACGCGGGAATGCACATTTCCTTTGCCGGGAACATCACCTACAAAAACAGTCACCCCATCAGATCGGCAGCACGAATGGTCCCCCTCGACCGTGTCCTCGTAGAGACCGATAGTCCCTATCTCAGCCCTCAGAGGGTACGCAGGTATCCCAACCACCCCGGTCATGTCGGGTATGTGTACGAAAGAATCGCGGGAATTCATGGCATAAGCATGGAAGAACTCGTCGAGACTGTTGGACACAATTTTTCTACCCTTTTTCCCTCTAAAAGCTCCTCAGGACAGACACTCCATGACGGAGGTGCTGTCAGTTGAGAATAATGACCTCAACCCTCCTATTTTTCTTTCGTCCCTCCTCGGTATCATTTGGTGCCAGGGGTTCATCGCCACCAAGCCCCTGGTAGATGAAACGATCAGCCTTCAGTCCCCTCTGTTCCATTTCCCTGAGGATGGTTTTTGCCCTCTCCACCGATAACACGTACTGGCTTTCCCGGGTTCCCACATCCGCGGTGTGGCCCTTGATGAGGATATCAGCGTCGGGGACTTTCTTCAGCAGCTCCGAAAGTCGGTCCAGCCGATTTTTCTCCGATGGTAATATACGAGCTTCATCCGGATAGAAGTGGATTTCCGGTAGACTCAGTTTGACTCCCTCCACGGTGCTCTCTACCTCAATCTCCCCCTCTTCTTCATCCCGACCGGTAGCACCCGCATCTCCACGGTTTAGGGCTTTCGCGATCTTTTGTGTCCGCGATTCTATATCTCCCCGGGTGATTCCCCGTCCCCAGGTAAGCCGAAACCCCTCTTCCCGGCGCTCCACCCTCCCGTCGGAACCTATAAAATGCCTTATCAGCCTTTCGTTTATAAAATAACCGCCCTCTTCGTCCACAAAGAGTGACAAGCGCCCCTCTCCCCTCCCGCGGACCTCGATACCATCCGTTACATAGGGACTCGCGTCGTAGAACCCAAACTCAAACTCCACCACCTGGGCGGGTCTTTCCATGACCAGGGATTCTCCCTGATAGGTATAGGTGCAGTGAAAAGGAGTCGGAATACGCGTCTCTTCACCATCAAGGCCGGTTGATTCGAAGCCGATTGAATCGGAACCATCCGCCTTCCAGGTATCCCCCGGTTTGATTTCGTCCCGTGGCAGCACGGGAAATCCTGTTCTCAGTGGCAGTACCGAACCGTCTTCGGTGGTCAACCCTTCCGAGGTGAACCGGCACTCCACCGGTATCTGTCGGTCCACCGGTTGAAGCACCCGGGCACCGTCACGGGAGAGGTTCTTGACCACATACACACTTCCCCTGAAAAAACCACTCGCAATGTCCTCAGGCTCCTCCTGCTGCAGATAGACCCGTCTCTGTCGATACTGAAGTCCCCGATAACGATCCTCGATATAAACCCTCATATTTTCCCGTTCGGTATGGGCATACTGGTATTCGGGAATAAAAGCGGTGACTTCTATCTGTTCTGAGAATAGTAGAGACCCCATCCCTGAGGATATTAAAAGGGAGAGAAAAATAACATGCAACAATCGCTCCCCCTGCCGCCGAAAGCGCGGAGAAGATACCCCCGAAAGACGAAAAAAGGCCCCCCGAAGGAGGCCCTGACTTGATTTCATTGAATATTCAACTTCTTGGGCACAACCGACCTTCTACCAGTTGTCCGCCATATCGTCGATATCCCGATTCTCTTCAGCGAAAAGATCGGTGGTGGCCCGAAGCGCGTCAAAATAGACATAGTAGGACCCATAGGTTTCCACAGGATCCAGATCCAATCGGAATCCCTCGATTTTGATACCCATTTTGTTGTTGTAGTGGTAGTCCCTCTGTACAATATGGGGTGGTATGGTTGCTACCATTTTTTTCCAACCGGTAAAATTGAGCTTGCCCATCGTGACTTCTCCACTGTTCCCGAACTGATCTTTTATTAGCAGCTTCAGAACGTGGGGTGAATTTCGTCCTACCACCCAAAGAGAGATAGTCTTGCTGATCCCCTCTACAGGCAGGGGACGTGACGGCATCACGGCAATTTGATGATGTCCCCGCTTAAAATATTCGATCTTCACACCGAGGACCTTTTCATCG
Source organism: uncultured Sediminispirochaeta sp. (assembly GCA_964545955.1). Taxonomy (GTDB): domain Bacteria; phylum Spirochaetota; class Spirochaetia; order DSM-16054; family Sediminispirochaetaceae; genus DSBN01. The sequence goes on along the minus strand of CAZJIN010000202.1, from coordinate 1,355 downwards.
GGCAGGCCGGGCATGAGATCCTGTTCCACTTCTATTGGTTCTTTGTCCAGAGGTGTTCCTGGCAGAGTTCGTACAGTTACGACACCCTGTTCAAGGGGCATTGTTGCCCGCCAGAAACCGGCATCTTCGAATTTGTTCACAGAAACGGTTCTGAGCTTCTGCTGGGCGGCATCTACCCCCAGATCCTGAGGTCTGGGCTCTCCCGCCTCCTCAGCCTGGGCAAAAAGAGCCACAGAACTTATAAAAAGAAATACTATCAGAAGAATTATGCTCTTACGTGCTCTCATCTAACTACTCCCCTTCAGATTCCCAAATTTCCTGGACTTTTTCCGGGCGGGCAAGAGTATCGCCGTCAAACCTGGAAACGAAGACATCCGTCAGTACTTTAATATGATCCAGATACAGATAACAGTTAAAAACCCTCTCCTGTGGTTTTGTCCACATTACAAGCTTCTCCAGTTTGAGAGAAGACAGGTAAGGAGCGTATTGCTGTGACTGCGGAATGTAGGAGGGAATATCGACTCTCATGTTTCGCCATCCCACAAAATTCAAGTCCCCCATGTAGAGGGTGTGCACCACTCCGCGAAAATCCCGAATGTGGGCTTCCATGTAGTAGTCGAAATCCGATCCCCATGCCCAAAAATCAATCTGTTGGACCCGTCCGGGAATATCGATCGGATTATGTACTATTTCTCCCTCGGAATCCGTGGTCACCGGAATAAACTCGATGTAGTTATACCCCTGTCGGTCAAACTTGAAATGCGTACCAAGTACTTCAAGTTCTTTCTGTTCAATATTTGCCCCGAACATGGCCTCCGGCCATGACTCGACAAAGTTCTGCTTCGGATATCCTTCGGTGACGAACTTGCTACCGCGTACCAGCCATTCAGATGTCCGTGTATCAGGGTCGAATGTCTCCAGAACGCGCGATTCAAGGTTAAGCGTCTTCTCATCGGCAACAAGCAGCGTTGGCGTAAGAAGCAGGAGAAGCATCAGAAGACACACAAAATGCAGGCTGCCTCGTCTCATTATAAACTCCTTTATACTTACAAGAATACACAACCGTAAGCTATTCGAATTATATTTCTTCGGGAAATGTTTGTCAAATCTTTTTATAAAAAGAGGTAAAATAGATCAATCCTTCCCTCTCTTCACCGAAAAAAGTATAGGATACTCACCATTTCCAGGTTCTCCCCCCCCCTCTTCCAGAACGACGGACAATGTTTTCTCTATATCCGGCACTACTACAGCATACACCGAATCGGGCCACGCGACCAGACCAAATTCATCGCCTGTAACGATTGCCCTTCCCCCCTGCTGAGAGAATCCACTGAGGAGTTCAAGATTGTCGCCTC
>CAZJIN010000201.1:0-5538 GCA_964545955.1 uncultured Sediminispirochaeta sp. | reverse complement strand
GGACCACCCAAGTCGGCCTCCTGTCCCGCGATTCTGGCATTGAGGCTGCCGGCATTCGATATCCAGAGCATAACCTCGCGATTTACATTCAGACGGAGCGTCTCGTCCCTGTTAAAGTATTTTTGGTCACGGACCTGCCCATCCCTGAAATAGCGAAGCAAACTGTATCCCCGGAACACCACATCAATCCTGAAGGGCTCCGGCCTTTCGGCCTCGGTTATAATTCGGGGGCTCTGGCGCCGATCCGCCACGGTGGTGTCCCCCGAAGGAGGAAGGCTATCCTTCGTCTCTCCTTCTTCCCTTGCTTCTTCCTCCGCCCTGGCGGTATCCAGCACTCCAACCCCCCGATCGAGCCTGAGCACTGCTGTTCGGCCCTGCACATCAAGATCCTGGACCTCTACCGCAAGGTCTTCACGACCGTCAAGGGTGAGGTCAATGGTCACCGTCTTTCCAAGGCCTACCTGGATCTGTCCGGCATCAGATTGAAGAATGACTTTTTCTCCAATGCTCTCTATGCGAAAAGGCGAAGTACCTTCATCAAGATGAACCGCTATCTCCTGCCCCTCCTGAAAACGGCGGGTAACCAGCTCTTCGACCATATCGTAGCGCTGTTCATCCTCCGCGGACGATTCAGCCGTATCGGCATCGGAAACAGCCTCCCCTTTATCAACAGAAGCACCGCTGATGAGGGTGTATATCCCATAGCCTCCCCCGGCCAGAACTGCCAACCCGACGACTATAAGAAGGACAATCGTGAGAGGTGGCCCCTTTTTCCTGGCTTGAAAAAGTTCTTCCATTGGAACCGGTTGTTCCTGGATTTTCATATTGCGGTAAAGGTTGATAATCCTCTCCGAATCCAGGCCCAGATACTCCGCGTAATTTCGCAAAAAACCGAGGAGGTAAGTATCCCCCGGAAAAACGGCGAAATCCTCCGCCTCCATCGCGAGAATAAACCTGCGGGCTATGTTCGTATCCCTGGCTACCTGATCAGGTGAGTATCCCTTTTCTTCTCGAGCTGTTTTCAGCTTCTGGCCAATTGATTCCATATATTAACTTTCCGGTTCGAATAAAAAATTCTTGATCGTATATGCCGAAGGCGGATTCTCAAATACAAACCTCGCATCGGGTAATCCCTGGTTCAGTTTGATGTTGATGAAATCAAACTGCACCGTATTAAAATTGTCGGCGATTCCAACCATCCTGCGAATAAGCATATCCTTATTCACCGAAATCTCAATCTGCCTAAATCCCTGCCCCGGAGTCCGCCAGGCGAGCTTCAGCTTTCGCACCATCTCGTCAGAGCCCTGATCAAGAGGCACCGCCTCGGGACCCTCGAGAAAAGCGACACTGTAATTCTGCTTAAGCAGCCTCAGACCCTGTTCACTGACCATGGTGGCAAGTGAAGATTCAGAATGCCTGGTAACCTCCTGCCTCATCAACACATGATGGAGGGGCAGGTACAGTATCAGCTGTATCCCGTCCACCACGAGAACCTGATCCTCGGGCTCAGTGAAATTGATCCTCAACAGGTTCGGGGTTTTGTAATAAATAATACCGGCCATTTCCGAATCATCCTGGAGAACTTCAATTCGGGCCTGATAGTCTTCAACCTTCCCGTAATTCAGAGACACCGCATCAAAGAATTCAGACGCGGTCTGGAAGTCCTGACCGGATACCCCTGAACTTATCAGCATCAGCAAAAAGATGGATAAAAAAAGAATTTTTCTGTTCTGTTGTCTCATTTTTTCTTTTAATGGAAAAATCCAATACATTTTTCCATCATACTCACTGCATATCATTTGTCAATAACTCATACTCTAGGATGATCACTCTACATACCGCATGGCCAGGTATTTCAAGCCGTTATCCATCAACTTGAGGGCTACGCCACATTCGGGACACATAAACCTGTTTCCCTCCATGTGGTTCATCACACACCCGACACAGTACATCTTCCCGCAGGAAGGGCATTTCCCCGCCGGCATTTCCCCCGGAGGATCTCCAATCAAACGGAGCTGTTTTATCACCGCAATTTCCTTAGGGACCCACCAGTCCCGACCGCACAGGGCACATTCGTAGTGCACCTCCGTGAGCTCTCGAATCCTGTCAACTACCTCCCGGGCTTCCGTACCGACGGAAGAATTGAGCAGTTCCTCCGCGGTCAAGCGGGCCTGCTTCATGTCTCCGGAATGGAGCAAACCGCGGGCATATAGAAGCCGGAGCCTTTCCGAATCGGGACTCATTTCCAACCCCTCCCGCCATGCCACGGTAGCTCTGCCGTATTGCCCCTTTTCAAAGGCAATCTGCCCTATCAGCTCAAAGGCCCTCACGCTTGGGTTTGCCTCCAGCAGCCTGGATAAATTCTCCTCGGCCTCATTGATAAGGCCTAGATCCCACAGGGCGGCGGCGAGGTTCTCTCGGAATACGGGCTGCTCCGGTTCCCGCTGAACAGCCTTACGATAACAGTCCACCGCGTCATCCAGTAGATGTTCCTTCGCGTAGAGATTTCCCCTCTGGTTCAGCACCGCGCCGCTCTCGGTTTCCAGACGCGCGAAGGCCTCCTCCCTTCGACCGATCCGCGCAAGTACCTCGGAGAGGTTTATCCGTACCTCCTCTTCATGGGGGAGTTTTTTTTCAGCCTCTTCGAACTCTTGCAGGGCTTCGTCGTACAGTTCCTGCTCAAGGGCGATCAGACCTGCGAGGTTGTGAACCCAACCATCTTCGGGATCGAGTTCCCGGGCTTTTCTCAAAGAGCCCCCGGGATTCTCTCCCAGGTGATATTCACTTTCCGCCTTTTTTAACCAGTAAAGTGAAAAATCGGACTGTTTTTCAATCGCCCGATTAAAAAAATCCAGAGCCCCGCGATGATCCTCCCTCTGGACAAGAATAAGACCCTCGAGAAAAACTATTTCACTCTCCCCGGTATCGTCGCCGATCAACGACAAAAAGAGCTCCTCCGCTTCTTCCATACGACCTTCCTGAAAGAGAAGCTTCGCCTTCACCGCTTTCACCACGGAATTATCCGGCAATGCGGAAAAGATCTCGGGGAGCTCCTCATAGTGCTCTTCGCGAAAAAAAAGCCTGGCCGCCTCCGCGTAATTAAGCTCCGCCTCGGCGGGCATTCCCGCCCGAGTATAGGCCCTCGCGGCGTTCAGGTGAAAAACCGCCCTTCCATCCTGCAGTTCAATCGCCTTCTGATAATCTTCGGCGGAACGCCCATAGTTCCCCAGGGCGTACTCTAGATTTCCTAAAAGGTTCCAGACCACCGGTACCCCTGAAAAATCGCCGATCACCTCCTTTAGATACTCCCTGGCGTCAAGAAACCTGTTCTGCAGGTAGAGCAGGTTAGCCTTCTCTATCCGAGCTTCTCCATGCTCCGGGGACAACTCAAGACAGGCCTCAATATGTTTTAACGCCTCGGGATACAGTTCAAGGCTGAGATAGGTCTCGGCCAGAAGAAAATGCCCCTCCGCATCTGGTGCCTGCTCACGGAAGGCCCTTCTCAGCTGAATGAGGGCGACGGAAAACTGGCCCTGCCCGTACAGGCGTTCCGCAAGCCTTATCCTGCGCTCCGGGGGAATTGGGGAAACCCTGGTGTGGCGGTAATATAAAAACTCTACTTCCACCGGACGTGATTCCACCATCATCCGGTGAAGGATGAACTCCGCCGGTGCACTCTCATCGTAGTTCTGGGCACAAAAAGCCAGGTGCCCGACGTCGAACATTTCATCATCCAGTTCCGCGATCCATTCCCCATTGAGGAAAAATGAAAAGGAGCTGCCGTGAACAATCACACGGAAAGTGAAGGGTTTCGATCCCTCGGGTAGACGGACGTCCAGCCAGGGGATAAGGGTGCGGGGATTTCCGTTGAATACCACATCGAAACGGAACATACCCCGGTTTGACACAATCGCATAGTAGTAATTCTCCGCGGTGATATAACGAAACATCAGGCCGGCGGCACCGTAGCCGTTGTGCCTTCCGAAGGAGATCTCCATCTCAACCACTACGTTATGATACCGATAAGGCTCGTGGAGTGCCCAGGCAAAGAGGTTTTTCTTTTTTAAGGAGAGCTGAAAATATCCGTTTCGGCGAAATGCTTCAAAGTCCTCGCTCAACTCTTCATGAAAACGTCTTTTTTTCAGAGAGGAGAACCCGGATACCCACTTCTCTTCAACTACATCTTCAGGCTCTCGATCCTTTCTGAAGAGCTTTTGCAACAATCTACGCAGCATAGTTACCAATCAGTATACGCAGAGACACCGGTTACGTCCACCACAACAGGTGAGGTGCATGAGGTATATAGATCGCGCGCGCCATTGTGAGAATTGGCCTCACCACTTGCCCGATACGGCAGGCTGGTGTAAATTGTAGACGATGGGAAAAATAAAGGTGAATGAGGAATCTACCAGGAAAGCCCTCCTTCTGGTAGGGGTATTTATCCTGACTGTTGCTCTCTATCAGAACATTGTCCTCGACCTGCCCTATTTTTACGCCCTTTTCTCACTGGGAATGTTTATTGTACTTCTTGCCCTCTACAATACCATCGCGACGGATGTGCTGTTCGGCAACTGGCGGGGGAGAGATATCTTCTTCTTCTCACTCATCCTGCTTATCACCTGTGTTCTCATCGATCATATCGGTATGCGTCTCGGATACTGGGAATATCCCCACTACAACACGGAGGATGATTTTCGCAAATACATCATGGAGTGGGCCCTGGCCCTGCTCTACCATATGGTGAGTCTTCTCCTCGGAATTCAGCTTTTTAAACGGCTTTTTTTACAAAAAACCACCGCCTTTTTCATGGGAATGCTGGTGGTTGTTACACCAGTGGGATTTCTCACCGAATACTTGAACCTCAATGTGGAATCCTGGAGGGTACTGAGTATGCCCTTCAGCAACATCAAGATTGGTGATTTTTACCTGATATTCCAGACCCTCGGTTACTGGCTGATGGCACTGATCCCCTATATCCTCTATCTGAGTATCGATATTCTTGCTCAAAAAAGGAATACATCCAATGACACTATTGAAAAGGCAGGTATCTAAGAGATGAAAGAATCCTCGATTAAAGTCCTCTCCGTGGGAGGCTCCATTATCGCTCCCGATAACGTAGATGTGGAGTTTCTCACCGGCTTCAGGGCAATCCTCACCGGCTATCTCGAAGCGGACCCCCGTCGAAAACTCATAATGGTCAGTGGCGGAGGTGCTCCCGCGCGGAAATACCAGAGGGCTTACCGCGACATAGTCCCGATTCAGGACAGCGACGAACAGGACTGGATCGGTATCGCCGCCACCCGTCTCAACGCCCGTCTTTTGAAGGCGGTTTTCGGCGAATTCTGCCGCGACGAGGTGGTGATTGACCCCTCGGAGGCGGAGAGCTTTGACGGCCAGGTCCTGGTCGCCGCGGGTTGGAAACCCGGTTTCTCCACGGACAACGACGCCGTTGTCCTGGCGGAGAAGTTCGGTGCCGATACGGTAATCAACCTTTCCAACATTGAAAAAATCTACACCGCCGACCCCAAAATTGATCCC
>CAZJIN010000200.1:0-5539 GCA_964545955.1 uncultured Sediminispirochaeta sp. | reverse complement strand
ACAGGCTCGATGAGCATGAAATATTCTCCTATAACCTCTATCCCGGGCCAAGTGCGAAGAAAGGGGTGTACGGTGCTCTGATAAACAAAGGTGTTGATGAAAAATGGGTTACCGCCCATTGTTCTACGGTGCAGGTTATTACCCCCTATGACAATGTCGTTTCATTCATGCATGAGGGGGCCAGTGGTGGCGGAAAGAGCGAAATGCTTCAGCAGCCCCACCGCCTGCCGGACGGACGGCTTCTGATGGGGCGCAATACCCTGACCGGAGAAAAACGCTACGTGGAGATCAGGCGTACCTGTGATTTGCGCGCAGTCTGTGATGATATGGGTTTGTGTCACCCCGCTTATCAGGAGGACGACGGGAAGCTCTGGCTCATGGACGCGGAAGAGGGATGGTTTGTACGGGTAAATCACATAGAAAAATACGGCACGGACCATGATCTGGAGGGGATTACAATCAAGCCTCCCACCTCTCTGCTTTTTCTCAATATTGATGCCGTCGCGGACAGTACGGCTCTTATCTGGGAGCATATCCATGATGATGAAAGTACTCCCTGTCCCAATCCTCGTGTTGTTATTCCACGGTATATCGTACCGGGGGTGATAAAGGAAAAGGTAACTGTGGATATCAGGTCTTTTGGTGTTCGTACGCCTCCCTGTACAAAGGAGAAACCCAGTTACGGGATAATCGGTTTGATGCATATTCTGCCGCCGGCTCTCGCATGGCTCTGGCGCCTTGCTTCGCCAAGGGGTTTTGCGAATCCCAGTATTGTTGACAAGGGGGAAATGAGCAGTGAAGGAGTCGGCAGCTACTGGCCTTTTGCAACCGGACGTAAAGTTGATCAGGCAAATCTGCTGTTGAAGCAGTTTCAGGATGCCCACCGAACTCGTTATATCCTTACACCTAACCAGCATATAGGGGCCTGGGAAACAGGGTTCATGCCACAATGGCTTGCCCGGGATTACCTTGCTCGGAGGGGGCATGCACGCTTCAAACCTGATCAGATCGAGGCGTCCCGCTGTTCTCTGCTCGGGTATTCCCTCCTGAGCATGAGGATTGAAGGGACCTCAATCCCCCGCAGCTTTCTCCAGGTTGAGCACCAGGAAGAGATATCCGAGGCTGCCTATGATGAAGGCGCGAAAATGCTCCAGGAGTTTTTTCATAAGCAGATACAGAAATTCAGGCACGAAGATCTTAATCCCCTGGGGAAGAGAATTATTGACTGCTGCCTCGCAGGGGGAAGTGTGGAAGAATACAATGAACTTATGGCAACAACAGCCCTCTGATCCGAAGCCGGCGATTTTTTTAGACAGAGACGGTACTCTCATCGAGGACGTGGGATATCTTGGAGATCCTGAAAAGATCCGTGTCTACCCTGATACCGTCTCCGCCCTGCGGCTGTTGGCTGACAGATATCTCTTTTTCATAGTCACAAACCAGAGCGGTGTGGCGAAGGGGGAGCTCAGCCTGGAAGAGGTTGACAGGGTGAACGCGAGACTGGGAGATATCCTCGATGAACGGGGAATACATATCAATCGGTGGTACGTGTGTCCCCACAGCAGGGAAGAGAACTGTGCCTGCGCTAAGCCAAGCCCGTTGTTTTTGAAACAGGCGGCACGGAAGTACGGGGTTGATTTGAAAAAATCATTCATCCTGGGAGATCATCCCTCGGATGTGTACACAGGTGATGCGGTAGGGACCTGCGGCCTCTACGTGATGACCGGGCACGGCTCACGTCATATCCACGAACTCGATCCCGGACGAATAGTGTTTCATACACTGTATGATGCAGCCCTGTGGATTAAGGATCATCCCGGGCATGTCGAGGACCTCGAAAAATCCGTTGATCAGGGCGCGGAAGTACTGCGAAGAGGTGGGCTCACCGTGTTCCCCACGGAGACGGTATACGGTCTGGGAGCCGATGCACTGAATGCCGGAGCGGTCAATAAAATTTTCGAAGCGAAGGGCCGTCCCCACAGCGATCCCCTGATTGTTCATGTGGCAGATCCCGCTGATGTGGACACGCTGGTTGAGGAGGTTTCCGCAAAAGCACGCCTGCTGATGAACCGTTTCTGGCCGGGTCCCCTGACGCTGGTTTTGAAAAAATCCCCTGATGTTCCCGATATAGTAAGCGCTTCCTCTCCTACGGTTGCCGTTCGTATGCCGGCGCATCCCCTGGCAAGAAAGCTGATTGCCGCGGCGGGATGCCCGGTTGCGGCACCCAGCGCAAACCTGTTCGGCAAGACAAGTCCCACCACGGCCGACCATGTGCGCATGCAGCTGGAAGGCAGGTATGATGCCCTTATTGACGGAGGAGCCTGCAGGGTAGGGGTGGAGTCCACGGTGCTTTCCCTGACGGGTCCACGGCCCGGCCTCCTCAGACCGGGAGGGATAAGCCGGGAAGCACTGGAAGATACTATCGGGCAGGTTGATGTGCCCGGTGAGCTGTCTCCGGGCGATCGGGCGGGGGAGAGTCCGGGAATGCTGCCTTCCCATTACGCACCCGGGACTCCCTTTCTTCTTGTAGAGGATGCCTCAGTATATGCCGGTGATAAGGATACGGGGATTATTCTTTTTACAAGCCCTTCCATTGCATACAAGGGAGTTATCCGTGTTTTGAGCAGGGACGGCAGTACCGCGGAAGCTGCATCCAATCTCTACCGCGTGATGCGGGAACTCGATGAATACGGGCTGAAACGAATTGTTGCCGAGCCCCTGCCCTCGGATGGAGCAGGTGCAGCGGTGAACGATAGAATGACCCGGGCCGCAGCCCGGGGAGCAAAGTCAGTAGTCTCCTGAAGATAGCCTCACTCATTCATCGATCGTTCATCGATCGGAACGATCTATAGGAGATCCAAGGGCTTCAGTCTTTCAGAGACATCGGGTTACACAGGTTTTTATCGCTGTCGGCAACTCTTCCGCAGTTAAAACAGATATACTGCGGGTTCTGGGTGAGATTCTTTATCTCATCAAACTTATCTTTGCTCGCGAGCATGCAAATATGTGCCTGATGATCTCCGTTACAGGTGTCTTTTTCATTTCCCATGGTTATTTTCCTTTATCAGTGGTATTGGGTAAGAGTTATAAGAGTAATGGGATTATAAAAGCTGCTTTTAAACCTGTCAATGCAGTGTAAAAAGCTCCCGTAGCTTCCGCATTGCATTTTATACCCCTGGCGCTTACACTTAAGCTCGATACATATACTGCGTTAGCAGGAGCCTATGGAACAGATTCTTCTGATTGTACTGGGAAATCAGCTCTACCCAAATCACAAAGTCGGTATGCTGGAGGGCCTGGGGTCTGATCTATCGGCTGAAGCGGCTACCTCGGCGAAGGCGACTACCTCGGCGGGGGCGGCTGGATCATCGGGCCCGAAGGGAGTCGGGCGGAACGGCAATCCCAAGAAACGCGGCAGTTATACCCCCCTCGGACCTGTCCCCATGCCGGTTTTTATGGCAGAGGACATGGACCTTTGCAGCCGCTTTCGTTACCACCGTCATAAGCTCCTCCTGATCCTCAGCGCGATGCGTTCTCATCGTGATTTTTTGCAGGGCCGGCACAGGGTCTATTATTATCAGTTAGAAGACTCGCGCAGCTATTTTGAAAAGCTTCGCGATGCGGTGCGGCAGTCAAAGGCAGAGGCACTGGCAGCCTACGAGCCCGACGATTTCGATATGGAGGGACTCCTTCGGGAGTATGCCGAAAGGCTTGATCTCCCCCTTTATTTTCGTCCCAGTAAGGGGTTTTTGCTTTCCGGTGATGCGGTTCGAGGTGAACTGGCAGATTTGCGCGTACCACGGCTGCACGATTTTTATGTGAACCGTCGCCGAAAAATGAAAATACTTATGGATGGTTCAAAGCCCGTGGGGGGAAGTTGGACCTTTGATAAGGAAAACCGAAAACCCTTTCCTAAAGGCGTCCGGTTTCTGCCGCTCCCCAAAGCCGACTGGACGGGACATACCCGTGAGCTTGCGCCCCTGGTGAGCCGTCTTTTTCCGGAAAACCCCGGAGACCCGGTCGACTTCTTTCTTCCAACCTCCCGCGTGCAAGCCTTAAAGTGGCTCGAATCATTTTTGCAGTACCGGTTTGCGAAGTTCGGACCCTACGAGGATGCCATTCATCAGGCTGAACTACTCGGTTTTCATTCAATGCTTTCACCGCTGTTGAATATCGGACTGCTATTTCCCGGCGAGGTGGTCAATGCGGCCCTCGAGGGCGATGTGCCGTTCCCGAGCAAAGAGGGCTTTCTCAGACAGATTATCGGGTGGCGTGAGTTTGTGCGGGGTATGTACCTTACCCGCGGCTTGCGTGGAAACTTTTTTCAGCACAAACGCAGCCTCGGCCCGGCCTGGTACGAAGGCACCACCGGCATTCCGATACTCGATGACAGTATAAAAAAAGTGCTGCGCTACGGCTACGTTCACCACATTGAACGACTCATGGTGATCGGAAACCTCATGCTGTTGTGCGAGATTCATCCCGATGAAGTACACAGATGGTTTTCTGAATTGTTTGTAGATGCCTACGATTGGGTGATGGTTCCGAATGTATACGGGATGAGCCAATACGCCGACGGCGGAAGTTTTGCCACAAAACCCTATGTTGCCTCTTCACGATATTTATTGAAGATGAGCAACTACGCAAAAGGCCCCTGGTGTGACACGGTGGACGGTCTTTTCTGGAGGTTTGTGAAGCTACACCGCCCGGTGTTTGAGAGAAATCCGCGTATGAAGATGATGACTGTGTGGATCGACAAGATGGACCCCCAACGATTTACCAAATTAGAAGCAGCTGCGGAGGAATTTATTCTTCGTAACACCGGTTAGCTCAAATCGGCGAGGGGCTTCGCGCGTCCAAATAGATGACAGGCTCATGAATGAAGCGTTGCGAATATCCGGCTATAAAACAAAAAAGAACCAGTCGAAGAAGATTCAACTGAAAAAAACGTCGCCTCAGCCTCCCCCGTGTTGATAGGACCGTACGGATTGGTAGGGCTGGGACCAGTCTTTGTACCAACCGACCCGTCTCGCTCCTTCTTCTTCAACTATCACGGTGTCATAGGAGCGAACCAGCTCGTTCTCAGGTCCTCGTAAGGTCGGCGTCAAGACCAGGACCATTCCCTCCTTGATCTCCGTCGGGTCGGAGCTATGGATAAAGGGCGCCTCCACCGGGCAGACCCCGACTCCGTGGCCCAGGCCGACTTCCCCCACTATATCAATCCCCTTGGCTTCGGAAATTTGCTCCAACCTGTCCGCCACCGTGGCGCAGCTTGCTCCGGGACGCAAAAGTCGGAGCAACTCGCCTCTAAGGGTGTTCAACTGCGCGTACACCCGACCTTGCTCATCCCCGGGAGGCCCCATCGTCAAAAGGCGCGCCGCGTCGGACCAGTAGGCATCCAGATTCGTACGTACTTCCATACGCACCAACTCACCTTCGGCCAGGAGTTTGCCGAGGCCCACTCCAAAAAAAGGAGCCTCCGGCCAGGGTACCGTGGCATGAACTCCGGAGGCACCAACAGCCAGGGATTCGTAGCCGG
>CAZJIN010000199.1:0-5576 GCA_964545955.1 uncultured Sediminispirochaeta sp. | reverse complement strand
CCTTGATACTTCCGAGGGGAGAGAACCTCTCGCTTTTATTTTCGGAAGCGGGGGAATCATCCCCGGACTTGAAAATGAACTTGAAGGCAAGGCCGAGGGTGACGAACTTTCAGTGACCGTTGAGCCGAAAGACGGGTACGGTGAATATGACGAGTCCATGATGGTTGAGGTGAAGAAGGAGCAGTTTCAGGATGCCGGTCAAATCGAAGAAGGTATGCAGGTCCAGGGGCAGAATAGCGCCGGACAGGTGCAGATTTTCACCGTGAAGACAGTAGAAGAAGACAAGGTAACCCTGGATGCCAACCATCCTCTGGCCGGTCAAAACCTGCATTTTGATGTGGCTGTAAAAGCGGTCAGGGACGCCTCACCGGAGGAACTCGACCATGGACATGTGCATTAACCTGAGATGAACATACATACTCATGATGCGGGCCCCGTGAGGGGCCTTTTTCTTTCTTTTTTCTTGAAGAATCAAGAAATACGGGATACATTGACACTCAGATAAACACACAAAGGAACTACACAATTATGGGTGAATGTGAATACATCGATAGTTGTCCCTTTTTCAAAGGACGGCTTGTAAATAAGGATGTTCAGATTGAACGTCTCAAGGAGGAATACTGCCTCTCCAACAGTTTACACTGTGCAAGGTATATTGTTGCGGTCGCCCTCGGCAAAGACGCGATGCCCGAGGATCTCTATCCGCATGAAAAAAATGTGGCCTATGATCTTCTCACGGCGGAAGAGATTTGGGAAGGTTCGGTAAAATGAACCTTTGTTCCCGGGGGACAACGGTCTCAACGTCCTATACGAGTCTTCAAACCAGCGAAAAAATCCACAGCTTCTTCCTGTGAGACCTCCCTGTCGGGTATATGGTTTTCTATCAGCTCTTCGGGTATTTCCCGCAGGAAAGGGGAGGGAACGCATTCGTTCTTCTCTCGCATAACCCTTCGGGTCCGACAGCTGGTGATGTACAGTTTTTCTCGCGCCCTTGTGATTGCAACATAGAACAATCTTCGTTCTTCCTCAAGGTTTTCGGGATTCTCCTCAACCGCCCTGGCATGGGGGATGAGATGCCCCTCCACCCCCGCGAGAAACACTATTTCGAACTCGAGTCCCTTCGATGCATGAATAGTCATCAGGTTGAGCTTGCCCTTTTCCTCATCCTCATCATCGTCTCTGGTGATGAGGGAGATGCGATTCAGGTACCCGAAGATATTTGGATCTAGATTGTCCGGGTTGTTTTCCCATCTCTGAAAAAGTTCGAGGAAGGTGCTGATGTTCTGATATTTCCAGCGGGCGGCGCGGTCGTTGGTGGAATATTCCTGCAGAAGGTGACCCCAGTAGTCTATTCTATCCACCAGTGATCGTGCGGTTTCCGCCATCTGTTTTCCCGTGAGGATCAACTCACGGTAGTACTCGATCAGACCGACGAACTCCTCGAGACTTTCCTTCGCCCTGCTCCCGATGGGAGAAGTTTGGGACCAGCGGAGGGCGGATATGGCGGAATAGAGGGAATAGTTCTTTTTTTCTGCAATATCCCTGATTTTCTGAAGGGTTGTTTTCCCGATCCCCCTCCTGGGTGTATTGATGATTCTGAGGATATTGATGTCGTCATCGGGGTTTGCCAGCACTCTCAGGTAGGCGGTCACGTCCTTTATCTCTTTTCTCTGAAAAAAACTCTGTCCCCCCGATACACGGTAGGGAATGTTTTCCGCCAGGAGGGAATTCTCTATTGTGGCGGTGAGACTGTTGGTTCGAACAAGAATACCAAAGTCGTGGTAGCGGTACTTTTCCCGCATCACCAGGGTTTTGATCATTTCGCTGATGAATTCAGCTTCACGCATTTCGTCTTCGGGGTAATAGATCTCGAGGGCTTTTCCCCCCTCGATCCCGGTCCACAGGTTCTTGAGTTTGCGGTTGGTGTTGTGGGCAATCAGGCTGTTGGCCGCGTTGAGAATATGTCGGGTGGAGCGGTAATTCTGTTCCAGCTTGATCTCGACTCGCTCGGGAAAATCACTTTCGAACCTGGTGATGTTCAAATAATTCGCACCCCGCCAGGAGTAAATTGACTGATCGTCGTCTCCCACCACGCAGATATTGCGTGATTCTTCCGCGAGGTGTTTCATGAAGCGGTACTGGGCGGAACTCGTATCCTGAAACTCGTCTATCATGAGGTAACGGAACTTTTTTCGGTAATATTGAAGAACCTCCGGGTACTCTTCAAAGAGGCGAATTGGCAGCATGATGAGATCGTCAAAATCCACCGCGTTGTACACCTGAAGATGCTCCTGGTATTCTTCGTACATTGGTTTCATCCTGATCGTGTCTTCATCCCAGCGGCTGCGACCGGTTTTTATTGAGGAAAAAACCTGGGCGGCATCGTAAAAATCGACTTCTTCCTGGTCGATTTTCAACTCCCGGACCACCTCTTTCAGGAGGGAAATCTTGTCGTTCTGGTCATAGATGCTGAAGTTATTCTTGAAGCCGAGGTATTCGATATGATGACGAAGCACCTGTACACCGAAGGCGTGAAAAGTCGCGAGGGTCAGGTTGGAGAGCCGCTTTCCGGTAAGGGCGCGGATACGTTCGGACATCTCTCTGGCGGCTTTGTTGGTGAAAGTGAGGGCGAGGATGGAAGACTGGTGAATACCCTGTTCCAGCATATGGGCGATCCTGTAGATGATTGTGCGGGTTTTTCCCGATCCCGCCCCCGCAATGATAAGAAGGGCGCCGTCGATCGTGGAAGCCGCATGGTACTGTTCGGGGTTCAATTCTTTCTGTAAATCAATAGGCACCTGATGCTCCTTGGGTTTTTGTGTTCTTCCGAACCGTTTTAGTATTCAATCGATTTTGTAAAAAATGAAAAAGCCTCAATTCCAAAGTAGGATACCAGAAGTACCACCGCACCGGCGATGCAGACGCCGTAAAAGACATGGAGGAATGTTTTCCGTGGTTCGAGGTCGAGGATCCAGGCCCCAAGGGTTCCCGACCAAGCTCCGGTAATCGGAAGCGGTATGGAAACAAAAATCGTCACACCCCAGTACTCGTACTTCTCAACCTTGTGTTCGATTTTCGCACGGGTTCGTCGAACAACGGCTTCGAACAGACGGTTGTACAGGCTGATTCGTGAAAATACCCGATGCACCGAGTTGAGAAAGAGAAACACAAAGGGTCCGACCAGGGCATTTAATCCGACACAGAACAGGTAGACAAAGACGGGATTCCCCCCTTTTGCGAGAAAAAAAGGAATAGCGCCCCTCAATTCGGAGATGGGGGCTATTGAAAGAAAAGCGCTGATCCCAAGGGTCTGTATGTCCAAAAAAGTACCTCACTTCATGGTGTGTAATTGTATAGCATTGACCGGACAGATTTCGTGACAGCAATAGCACCTGATACACCGGCGGTAGTCTATCGTAACCCTTCGAGCTTCACCGGTCCCCCTTATCTCGAGGGCTTTGGACGCACACATCGCCACGCATTCACCACAGAGAATACAATGTTCATGATCGAATCGCGGCTTTGGGCGAAGTCGGGTCTCCAGTTTGTGAAAAAAACCGAAACGATTGAGAAAACGGGGAACGGCCCTTGCCGGTTTTTTCTCAATTTTCTGAAAATTCTCGGCTTGTACCTGGGAAAGGTCCAACCCTCTCACTTCCACATCCTTCACGCTCTCAATACCGTCCAGAATTCCGAAGGCGTATCGGTTGGAGGGGATGTCTGTTGGGTTATAACCGATCAGCTGAGAAAAAACAATGTCCATGGCAAAAGTACTCGCCGACGCTCCCACCACCCCCACCGACCTTGGGTATCCGTTTCCCGGACCGGGACCCTCCATCGCTATAATACCGTCCATCAGGGCGTACTGAGGCCTTGCCGCCCCGACAAGGTCCACGATCATTCTGCCGAAATCATCCCGTCCCGGGTATTTGACATGGATCGCCGCTTTTGCATATCCCGGTATCAGTCCGTAGAGGTTTTTCATTGCCCCCGTGTAGTACATCAGTTCGTGGGTTTTGAGTTTCGGCAGGGAAATGAGCACATCCGATTCATCAATGATGTCTGTGAAGTGAAAAGACTTCTCCCGAAGGGCGGAAGGGCTATTGCGGGTGGTTTTTGTCCCCTTAAAATCTATCCACTCAGCCCCCTCTCTTTCGGTGATATCCCTGATACCGCAGGTTCTTCCGTCAAAACCGGAACGATGGACTCCGGGGCTGTCTCCTACGAATACGGCGGAGGCCCCATATTCAAAGCAGATACGGATCACAGCTCCGACAAACTTGGGGTGGGTGGTGACGGCCCGTTCCACAGCGGCGTCGCGAAGGATATTCGGTTTGAGTAGTACCTTTTTCCCCTTCACATCAAAATCCCCTGCCAGGGAAAGAGCCTCTTTCAGGGCTGCATCGAGTACTTCCTTCCCATAGGAAAGGGCACTGCTTATGGCAACTGTCTGTTTCATCTGTAGAACCTCAGAATTGAGAACATCTTTCAGTACCTGCGCTTTACCATGGCTGCGTACATCGGACCACGTCCGCCGGAGGAATCCGGAATTACCTGCCAACCATACCGCGTTTGCTCACCGAAAGGCAAGTGCACAGGAACAATCTCAAATCGACCTTTTCTTTTTTTGTGGAGCTTCTCCATCACTCCGTCGTTTTCGAGGGGTGAGAGGGCACAGGTACTATAGAGGATTGTACCATTTTGTTTCACCACCTCGAGGGCGGAGGCAAGCATGGCGAAGGCCTGAATCGCGAGTCGTTTTGTTCTGGAGGGACTCCACTGCTCCATGTGTTTTGTTGAATTCAGGACGTGCCTTTCGGAAGAGCAGGGGACATCAAGGAGAATCCGGTCATATCGCGCCTGTTCATGACGAAACCATGTGAGCGCGTTGTACCCTGTTATACGCACCCGTTGGAGCTGTTGTTCCGAGAGGTGTTCCTCCAGGACGCGACGCAAACGTTCTTTGCGGTTTCGCGAAACTTCATTTGATGTAATATGAATGGTAGGAAAGGCGGATATCAGGGACAGGCTCTTGCCTCCGGGGGCTGCGCACATATCGAGCACCTCCTCACCCTCGTCGGGGGAAAGGAGGAGGGCGGTCCTGTAACTCGCCTCATCGAGAAAATAGGATGTGCCCCGTCCCCCCTCACCGGAGGTGGGAAGTTCATAGTATCTCGGCTCAAGTTTAAGGGCCTCTCGAATCAAGGGCCAGCGCTCTCGGTAGAGATCACCGTAATACTGTTCGAAGTTTATTCTGTCTTTACCCATTCCCTAAGTTTTCCCAATTGTTTAGAGTATACCACCATGAAGAAGAGAGAATCATTCAAAGCGGTTTTTTTTGATCTTGACGGAACCTTGCTCAACACTCTACCCGATATCGCGTCGGCAGTAAATTACAGTCTCGAAAAACACGGTTTTTCCCCGGTACCTGTGGAGAAATTCCGGGACATAGTGGGGTGGGGCTTGTCCCAGACTATCGAGTTGGCCTTGCCTCCGAATATGGATGATCCCGAGTTGAAGAAGCAGGTGAAGATGGAAATGCTGGAGGAATACCGGAGAAATCCGGTCGTGGATTC
>CAZJIN010000198.1:0-5581 GCA_964545955.1 uncultured Sediminispirochaeta sp. | reverse complement strand
TCAACCCCCCCCCTATTCCAGCGAAAAATATCTCAGAGGGTCTCCATCTGTCACACACATACTGACTACTCATAGCCGCCATGGTAGTACCGGTGCCCGTCCACCCCACCACAACCGGAACTCTTTCGAAGCTGCCCTCTGAAAAACGACCGTTTCCCCAGCTGATGCTGCGGGTGATCCGGGTCTGTTGCAGGGTGTGATAGATTTCCGCCTCAGTGGCAGCGAGGAGGGCACGCATTTTCTTCCTTATCCCTTTTCGTGGGTTCCACCGGTTTCGTTCATTCCGCCTTCGCCCTTCGGACTATCAAAAATCTCGGCATACCATTTTTCAAAAGCCTCGGTGAAACCGGCATCTTCACACGCGGCCACGTTGGGAAAGAGTTCCCTCAGGGCCGACGGCGCGTTTTCGACTACATAGCTGTGGGCCGCCCACTCCAACATGTGCAGGTCGTTAAAATCGTTCCCCACGACCATCACTTTTTCCGGATTAAGCGACAGCCGATCCACCAGCCACGCGATTCCGGATCCTTTGTTAGAGCCCTTTGGAAAAATCTCAATCCACCGGGACAGATGATCCAGGGGAGAAGAACTCCATATCACACTCACCTCGTCGAATTCTTTGGTGATCAGTCGTTGAATTTTTTTCCCCGGAGGTTCAATAATAACGAACTGGGTGGCTTCAAGGCCCTCAACCTCACTCATATCGAAGGGGCGTGCATAATCCCGATAGAGCCTTAACCTTTCAAAAAAATCGGGATTATCCCCTCCCTCGTGGTGGTAATGAAAAAAATGATTATCCGGAATAGGATGATGAACCATAAAATCGGCCTTCAAATTCAATAATCTCCGACAGATATTTACCGTCTCTCCGGCGGAAAACACCTGACGGCGCAGGAGTTTTCCCTTTTTCAAATCCAGAACCCCCGCTCCTGAGGAGAAAATCACGTAATCCACGGGAAAAGAACTGTCCAGCGCCCGATAAAGGGACTGCATCGAACGCCCCGTCGCAATCACCCGCACAAAGCCGTTTTTTTCAAGATTTTTTAGAGTCTCAAGATCATGGGGATGAATTGTTTTTCCAGAAGTATAGATGGTGCCGTCAAAGTCGGTGACCACCATTCCTCGATACCCTTGTTGATTCATTTATTCCACACTCAATTTAATATCTGATAACTGCTGTTGGTCAGGGGAGATGAAAGGCTCCCGAGAACTCGTTCAAAAAGAACCCCGTCCCGATGGGGTTCCTGGTAACCGAAGGTTGCTCGAATAGAGATAGAAACGAACTGGACGGAACGTTCAATTGCTATGGGCAAACTGTCACCCTGAAGTAGACTTCCCATCAGGACGCTCGCAAAGAGATCACCGGTACCGGGATAGAAGGCGGGTACATAATCACACTCCACCTTCCAGAACCTTCCATCATTCCGGTCATAGGCGACTACCGTTGAAACATCGGGCCTTATATCTGTCCGCACGCTTGTCAGTACCACCATTCGAGGGCCCCTATCCGAAAGGTCGAGGAGAATTTTTTTTACCTCTTCTATTGTCGCTGTAGGCTTGAATTCCCCTTCCAGCAGAAGTGCCGCCTCGGTGATATTGGGGGTGATAATATCCGCTTTTTCCGTAAGACGCCGCATTTGCATGACCATCTCACTTCCGAAGGGCCCATACAATTCCCCATCGTCACCAAGCACCGGGTCCACCATCACCAGTTGTTCTCTTTTGGACGAAGAAAAATCATCGATGAACCGTCGTACAATCTCCACCTGGGAACTGGAACCCAAAAAGCCGGAATACACCGCATCGAATTCCACTTTCAGCTTCTTCCAGTGATCCGCAACAGGCTGCATGTGTTCCGTCATATCGAGGAAATAGTAACCCTCAAAGCCCCCGGTGTGTGTCGAAAGCACCGCCGTCGGAAGAGGACAGACCTGAACACCCATCGTTGAAAGGACGGGGAGGATGATAGTCAAGGAAGAACGCCCAAAGCCCGACAGATCATGGATAGCCGCGATTCGAGGAACCGGCCTTTTCATTTTTTACCCCCTGTTTACCTTACCTACTATGCAGAAAAAAAGATTCCGTGACAAGGCGTTCTCGCGACGGGGATTCCCCATGACATACAGCCGCAGATATGGTACAAAGTGTGAAGCCTTTATCATCAGTACAGGAGAGTATTTTCAGAATGAAAGAAGTTATGAAAAACCCCTTCTCCCCCGGTGTACCGGACCATCGGCTGCTTCTGGAATCCGCCGAAAAGATGATCCTTTCGGCTTCGGGGTGGCGCAAAGTGTTTGTCGAAAACGGAGATGAAGAGAGTTTTTCCACCGTGGTGTCCTCTACAGATCTGTACCTCGCCGGTACGGCGGCTCTGGTTTTTCTCGACTTCCTGCGGAGAGAGACATCGAAGGAAGATCTTAACATCTATGTCGGTGCCGATGCCAGGCCCACAGGCCCCGCGCTAATGGATGGAATGAACAGGGTTTTCCTCGCCTCCGGTATCTCGGTACGCTACCCGGCGCTTACCGCCGCGCCGGAGCTTATGGCGGCGGTGAAGACCGATCCCCATGCCGACGGTTTCGTGTATATTTCGGCAAGCCACAATCCCATTGGACATAACGGTTTCAAGTTCGGCGGAGCGGACGGCGCGGTATTCGGTGGACGCAAGAGCGCCCAGCTCATCACCGACTTCAAGAAGACCCTGGAGGATCCCGGGACAATGGAGAGGCTCTACAGCCTTTCCCAGGCGCTGGATACTACTGCCTATGATGAACTTTTAACAAGCTCCCTGCACATGAAACAGGACACCATGGATCGATATCGCAGCTTTTCCAGAGAGGTTATCAGCGGTTCCCGGGAACCGGAACAACAGGATCAAGCTTTCAGCCTGCTCAAACGGCTTCTCAGGCGATACCCGGTGGGGGTCCTGGGAGAATTGAACGGAAGTGCTCGGGGCAGCTCAATCGATAAGGATTTTTTGGAAGACTGCGGCTTACTGACTGAAATGCATAACACGGAACCGGGAAAAACGGTACACAGGATTGTTCCGGAGGGGAGCAGCCTCGACCTGGGCCGGACACTTCTTGGGGAGGCCCACCGGCGAAACCCCGCTTTTGTCCTGGGATATGTTCCCGACAACGACGGAGACCGGGGAAATCTTGTGTATTATGATACCCGAAAAGAGAAAGCCTTCCCGATCAGCGCCCAGGAGGTATTCGCCCTGACGGTTCTTTCAGAGCTCTTATTCATGAAACACATTGACCCGGAGAACACCAATAAGTTGGCAGTTGCCGTAAACGGTCCCACCTCCATGAGGATCGAAAAAATCGCGCAGCTCCTTGGGGCGGGGGTCTTTCGATCCGAAGTCGGTGAGGCGAATGTGGTAAATCTCGCGTCCCGGCTTCGCGAACAGGGCTACATGGTCCGGATTCTCGGCGAGGGTTCCAACGGCGGGAACATCACCCACCCCGCCACGGTTCGTGATCCCCTGAATACCATTTTTTCAATCCTCCGCCTCTTGATTTTTCGAGACGATGAGGCACCCTACACACCCTTTCGAGAGTGGTGCGTTCAGAGCGGGAGAGAGGAGTTCTACAGTCCCGATTATGCCCTCGAAGACGTGGTGGCCGCCCTGCCCCCCTTCACTACAACCAGTGCCTATGAACCGGAGGCACTTATGAAGATTCGTGACACCGATCACGGAAGGTTGAAGATCAACTATGAAAATCTCTTTCTAAAAGAGTGGAAGGCGCGACGGGAAGTGCTGAAAGACCGTTTCGGTATCGTCCAATGGCGGGAAGTGAACTACGAAGGCACGGAGACCTATTCCGGTTTCGGACCGCAGTTTCGCGGAAAGACCTCCCCTGGCCGCACGGGGGGCTTAAAAATTATTTTCTCCAATTCACGAGGGGAAGACACCGATTTCATCTGGATGCGCGGTTCCGGTACCGAACCGGTATTCCGTGTCATGGCCGATTCTCTCGGAACGGACAGGGAACGCCACGACTATCTTCTCCAAATGCACAGGAACCTGATCGAAAAGGCCGACAAACCGAGTGGATAATGATACCTTACCTTGAAGCATAGGGATTTTCAAAAAAAAGGGGGAATAGTATGAGTATACATATCGGAGCGCAAAAGGGAGAAATCGCGGAAGTTGTCCTGATGCCTGGAGACCCTCTGCGGGCACAGTTTATAGCGGAAAACTACCTCGAAGGTTCAAAGCAATACAACAATGTACGTGGTATGTTCGGATTCACCGGCACGTATAGGGGAAGCAGGATTTCAGTCCAGGGGTCGGGAATGGGGCTCCCTTCAATCTCGATCTACGCCCATGAGCTGATGAATGAGTTCAAGGTGAAAAGAATTATGCGGATAGGCTCCTGCGGTTCCCTGCAGAAGCATGTAAAGATCAGGAATATGGTCTTTGGGATGGCCGCCAGCCACGACTCGGGAATCAACGATCGTCGGTTTCCCCATATGACCTATGCACCTGCCGCTGATTTTAACCTCCTCGATAAGGCCGTGGGAGTCGCCCGTAAAAAGGGGATAGATTTCCACGTGGGCAACATTCTCTCCACCGACACCTTCTACAACGATGATCAGGAGCTCTGGAAGCAGTGGGCCGATTTCGGTGTACTGGCTGTAGAGATGGAGGGAGCCGCCCTCTACACCCTCGCCGCCAAATTCGGTGTACAAGCCCTGACCATACTGACGGTGAGCGATCACCTTGTGACCGGGGAGTTGACCACCAGTGAGGAACGTCAAAAAACCTTCACCGACATGATGGAGGTCGCCCTGGAGACAGCCCTCTCTTAAAAGTACATTCCCTCTGTAACTCGGGGCACTGTAGCGCGGGACACTGGGCACGAAGGGTGCGTAACCACGCTCTATTCCCGGATCAGGTAAAGCCCTTCCTCGGCGACGAGAAAGCCCTCCCTCGAAAGTTGTTCCAGACAGCCGTCAATCCTTTCTTTTTCAAAATCCGAAAGGATTGTGTAGAGACTGTCGTCCGAGACGGGCCCTCTCTCTGAGAGGAGGGCCACCAGGCGTCCCCTGATCTGTCGATTTGAATTCTCGAAGGGACTCTGCCGACGATAATGCGCGCTTTTACGGTTCGGGTTTGTAATTGCGTACTTGAGATACACGCCGTAATCCATCAATGCGTAATACCAGTGGCGGGGATTTTTGGTATCCAGTACCTGTTCAACACAGGCAAGCACATCTCTATCGCGGACTTTTTCTTTGTCTCTGAAAAAATGGTGAAGCACAACCCTGCGGATATTTGTCTCGATAAACGCGACGGGCTTGTTGAAAACAAAGGCCTGAAGGGAACCGGCAGTGGCCGGGCCTATCATCGGCAGGGAGAGGAGGATCTCCGGATCATCCGGGAGCGCATCCTGATACTCCCCGTGGACAATCTCGGCGATCCGCTTGAGGCCCAAGGCACGACGAGTGTAACCGAGACCGCTCCAGCTTCGGAGAACCGAAGAGAGAGCAGCCTCCGACAGGTCCTTCCAGGTGGGAAACTCTTCGAGGAAGGGCCCATATTTTTTCATCACCCGCTCGGTCTGGGTCTGCT
>CAZJIN010000197.1:0-5592 GCA_964545955.1 uncultured Sediminispirochaeta sp. | reverse complement strand
GAAGTCCCGCCCTTCTCCGACCCATGTAGATGAACTCAAAATGGGTATGCCCATCCCAGTTTCGGAAGGCAGTCTTCACGGCGATCTCGGTGGGATCGTTCGCTTCAATGTTCAGATAATAGGGAACCTTCTCATCACGACGCAGATGCGGCCCTTGAGAATCGGTGGAGTTCCCGCACCCTGTGAAAAGTACCAGGAAACACATCGAGATTGGAAAAAAAGTGAAAACAGAATTGTTCCCGCTCATATTAGTTTTTTTCCCATGCCCCCTTTCAGCTCAGTCCATGCCTCCGGATACGGTCAATTCATCAAGAAAGATCGCCGCCGAAAGCAGGTCCGCGCTGCCCCCGGGACTGATGTTGCGCGCAATGAAATCCCGGTTCATCTCATGGAGCAACCTCAGCCCTTCCTCGCTGTGTATCCCCCCCGCATCGAGGACCCGCCGCGCTCCGGTCCGCATGAAGGTCAGAGCATTGAGGCCGCCCCGGGCAACCACGTTGGTATCCTCCACCACGGTCATTAGATGCAGGAGGGTCTGCACACAGTATTCATCCTCGGTCCCGCCACGCTTTCGTTCCATCCTCAGGATGGGGAGCCCTGGATTACCCAGGGAGGGAAACCCCTGCTCCGCCTCACCGCGGATTCCCGTTACCCCGTGCAGGCGGTAGATCCTCTCCCCTGCGGTCTCCTTCCGCCCTTCCCCGCGCATCCCCGTACCCTCCAGCTCACGATTCACAATCCCTTTCACCATCTGCCCCGCGGTTTTTAGAACAGCGTAGAGTTCCCGGGAGCCCTCGAAACCTGGACTCTCCTCCGAGTCTTCAGAATATCCCGAGTCTTTCAGCCCGCTCACATAACCATAGGCAGTACCAAGCAGTCCCAGGGTGAAAATCGCCCCCTTGTGGGTATTTATCCCCCCGGTTGCGCGGAACATTGCTTTTTCCGCTTCGATCCCGATCATACGGGCGGATTGAAAAATCCCGGAGACGCCCGGGCGTGTATGTCCCCGGGATACACTGGAACCACAAGACGCAGCCTCGGAGGCACCACGATATCCGCACCGATACATCTCCCCGATAAAAGGCCCGAGCACTTCCGCACTCTTCAGAAGACTTGATATATCCATGTCTGTATGAACACCGGTATCGAACCTGTCCACCAATCCCGGTTTCGGCGCGGACAGGGCTTCAACCTGCAAAGCTTGGACGGCGACACGTCCTACATACCGGGAATCATTGTATTGTGTTGACTGTAAAGGTACGTGCTGAATACTGTCTATATTCACTCTATCTTGTTCCACGTACCCTAGAGAATATCAGCAAATTACAAAAAAACCAATGTAGCATAATAATTCCTGTTTTTCCCTTTTTATGATATAGTTTTCTCATTCATGGAACCGCGTTTCAAATCTGATCTAACAAGAGGCTTATAATGACGGATACCTGTACCATTCTCCTGCCGTATGTCAAAATCGAAGATCCCCATCTCTGCACCGATTCCCACGCCCTTTTAACGGTCCGTCGGCTCCTGTTTCCCGGGCTGCTGCGTTCCGATGGACATTCCTCCCGGGGCATACTCGCCGAAAAATGGGAACAGGAGAACGCCGGCAGGACCTGGCGTTTTTATATAAAAAAAGGCATCACCTTCCAGAACGGTCATGAACTGACAGCTGATGATGTCGTATACAGCCTGAAGAGGGCAGCTTCGCCGGAGGTGGGAGGACAGCTCTTCACCGTTACTTACAATGAGTACTTCGGGAACGCGCGGATTACCGCAATGGATCGGTACACCGTGCTGTTCGAGAACCCCGAACCGATTGCGGACCTGGAGGATTTCCTGACGGATCTTGCTATACTCCCCGCGGGATGGAAAAGCTACTCCGACGGGACCGGTCCCGGACCCTACAGGCTTGTAGAATATGACACAGAATCCGCCCGTCTCGAAATAAGATCAGGTTTTTCCAGGAAACCCGGTATCCCCGAGAAACTGCTTTTTCTCGCTGAAGCTGATCCATATAAAAGAACCGCCACCGTCCGCAAAGGTGAAGCCCAACTGGCCCTCGATCCGCCGATCAATGAGATCGACACCCTGGGTGAAGATCCCGGTGCCACCGTATTCGGCTGGGACACCAGCTTGAGCGTTATCTTCTTCATTGACTGTCGAAGGCCGCCCCTTGACGACATCAGGATACGACGCGCCCTGAATCTGGCGGTAGATGTAGATGCGTTGATCCGTGATGTCATTCACGGACATGGATACCCACTGAACGGTCCGTTTTCCTCCCGCCATTTTGCCTTTGACCCCGGTATAGAAGCATATCCCCATGATCCCGAGGCGGCACAGGAGCTTCTGAAAGAAGCAGGACTGACCGGTGATTTCACCCTTGAGGTACATGCCCCGACAAGCATACCGGATGAAGGCCCCGCTCTGGCAGAGTTTGTCACCGCTTCACTTCAACGGGTCGGCATCAAGGCCCTCACCAGGTTGCACGAGGACCGTACTGAGTATGCCCGAAAAATCGCCGAAAACGAACTGCAGGGTATCTATTGTTTTGATTCGAGCCCCCTGAGCTCGTACAAGGTACTTCATGAAAAGCTCGATTCCCGCTACGCGGGGACCTGGTGGCAGGGATTCCACAACGATAAGCTGAACAAGCTTATCTCCCGGGCAACTGAGACCTGTAACAGGACTGAACGACAACAGATTTATCGCGAGGCGTACCGTATACTCCATGAAGATCCACCGTGGGTATTTCTCTACCAGCCGCGGCGCTTCTGGATCTCGGGATCTTCATCGGGCATAGTTCAAGACAGCTTCGATGACCTTGGCTTTTTCAATATATAAACCATGTTGTTTAGATTAGAGGATTTTCAACTTCGGCGGATACCAGTACCGGACGCGGCAGCCGATGGCCGCTGCCGGGCGCACTATTAACTCCGACGGGCGCACCATTAAATAGAAGGAGCGGACTATTCAGCCCGCTCCTTTTTAAGATAAAAATCTTTTATGAAACTTTTTTCAACACCTGTTCTGCTTATTCAGCAGCTTATTCAGCGGCGCTGAGGTCCCAAGCCATAATATACTGATCGGCCCTCGGGGTGAAATCAAAAGCATCCCGTACGGCAAAGATATTGTTGGCTTTGTAGATACTGAACAGGCCGACCTCATCATGTACGATCTGCCATACTTCCTGCATCAACGCATCTCTCTCGTCATAGTCGACCGTGGCAAGAGACTTTTCGATCAGGGCATCCACTTTCTCATTGCTGTAGTAACCGCGATTCGCGCCACCCCAGCCGTCGCGTTTTCTTTTGTCAAAATACGCGCTGTAGATAACATCCTTCGCAACGATCACACTCTCGGCGCTCGCGTCACCCCAGGTGGAGAACACGAAATGGGAGGCGTATTTTTCATACATCCGCACATAGCCCCACACCACGGAGCTGGGCATCGGGTTCGGAGTACAGTTGATCCCCACCTTGTTGAGATAGCTGGCGATCGCAATCGCTTCGGTAGTCGTTCTCTCATGACAGTCGAGGGTGATTGCAAATCGGTAGCCTTCGAGTTCTCCGGATTCCTGTATGGGATATCCCGCGTTATCGAGAAGCTCTTCAGCCTTCGCGGGATCATAGGGGTATTTTTTGATATCCGGGTTATAACCGTTGAACCCCTCCGGAATAACGGTGGGAGACACAGAACCGTAGCCCGCGAGAACCTTATCAATAAACTCTTCCGCATCGATCGCACGCACGATGGCTTCACGAACGTCTCTCACGCTGAGGGGGTTGCTCCCGTCGGGAGATATCAGGGGAAAATCCGAACCGGGACTTGGATCGCCCTTGACCTGGGTCATGGCGAACATACTGGGTTCAATTCCCTCGGACTGGAGGATGTTGATCCCCCCGAGGTTTTTCAGCATCTCAGCATCACGGACGGCGACAAAGGGCATGAAATCAATTTCTTTGTTGATGATGCTGGCGGTACGAGTCCCCTCATTGGTGATGGTTTTGAAGGTGACCTGTTCGAACTCGGGTTTTTCGCCCCAGTAGTTCTCATTTCTCACACCAACGACCTTGTCATCCTTCACATACTCAACCATTTTATATTTGCCGGTACCGTTTACATTGGTCTCGAAAAATTCCAGGCCCTTTCCTTCGCTGGATTCCTTGTCGACTATGAGAATATTCCGGGCCATCTTCGGAAAAATTACATCGGGCTGGTTGCAGGTTACTTCAACGGTGTAGTCGTCGATTTTGCGGTAGCTTTCCACCGTTGCCATCGCGTCCGCCCAGGCAAGTCCGGTTTCGAGACAGGCATCAAAAGAAAAGATCACATCATCAGCGGTAAAATCATTTCCGTTGTGAAACTTCACTCCCCTTCTGAGATTAAAAGTCCATACCGTTCCGTCTTCATTCCCCTCCCAGCTGGTTGCCAGGGCGGGCTTTGACCCGAGGTCGGATCCGATCTCAATCAGGCCTTCAAAAAAATGAAGCCGTATCGAGTTACTCTGATAGGTGTTACGGGCATAGGGATTCCAGGTAGTCACATCCTGGTTCATCCCGATAGTAAGCGTAGTCGGCTTCTCCGCGGGTGCCGCGGAATCCGCTTCCTGGCCTCCGCCGGCGTAAAGCACGGTTGCGCCGAGCAGCATTACTGCTACCGCAATCACAAGAATCGCTCTTCTTTTCATACAATCCTCTCCTTCTTATTATTTAGGGGCATTTATCATTGCTCCCTCTTTTCACTTTACCTCTTCTGTATACTACATCATGAAACTCTATACCATATTAAAGTTTTATAATACTATCATACTCCTCCATGAAGTCAAGTTTTAAATGGCTCATCGATCCCCGGACTCGGCTGGGAAAAGTAACGCGGACCGTTCTCCGTTATATACACGCAATCCTCCAGGCGCACCCCGAATTCCCCATAGATGGAAATATTCGGTTCTATACTGAAACACATTCCAGGGACTATCTCCGTTTCGTTGCCCGGAAGGATATTTCCCCACTCATGACCGTCCAGACCGATCCCATGTCCCGTCCGATGGGGCAGTCCCGGAACCTTGTAGCCGGGGCCAAAACCATAGTTTTCGATCACCTTCCGGGCAGCCGTATCTACGGCCGCGCAGGTGTTTCCGGGTTGCGCCGCGGCAAAACCGGCTGCCTGGGCCTCTTTCTCCAACTCCCAGATCTCCCTCTGTCTAGGTGTGGGCTCACCGAATACGATGGTGCGGGAGATGTCCGATGTGTATCCCTCCACCCGACATCCCCCGTCCATGAGGACCACGTCACCTCGTACCAGGTGGGTTAATTTTTTTGACCCGTGGGGAAACGCGGTGGATGCACCGAATTGCACACCGATGCCCCCACCCACTCCCATCGCCTTATGGGCGGTCACACTCAGATCACGGAACTCATCCTGGGACATACCCTCACTGAGCATGGAAATACAGGTTTTAAAAGCCTCGCCGGTGATATCGTTCGCCCGCTGGAGAAGGGCGATCTCTGCGGTTGATTTGATCATCCGACATCCACTGATAACGGGGTCGGCACTGACGAAATCTATTTGGGGCACGGCAGTTCTGATACC
>CAZJIN010000196.1:0-5629 GCA_964545955.1 uncultured Sediminispirochaeta sp. | reverse complement strand
CATCGGGGGAAGGAAGAACCTCGTAGGACCCGTCGAAGGCAGGGCATTCATTGCGGAACTTCATCAGACGAAACAGGGCCTTCACTACGGGGCGTTCGATTTCTGCGGCTATTTCGTCAATACTATAGTTGTGACGGTTGATGTTTCTCCCCAGTTTTGTTTTTTCCACCAGATCCACATCGTTTCGTCCCGCCAAAAGTCCGACATAATAGACCTGGGGAATCCCCGGAGTGAAAAACTGTATTGCCCGCGCCAGTAAATAGGCTTCGTCATCCTCCCCCAGGGCGGAGTAATAGGTACAGTTGATCTGATAGATATCGAGATTCTGATACCCCGAGGAATTGTAGATGCGTTTGACATTGGCGCCCTTGCTGTACACATTCTCCCTGGTACGGTTCATCTCATCATCGGTCATCAGGTCCTTCACATCCACCACACCGATACCGTCGTGGGTGTCCAGGGTGGTAAACTGGTTCCTCGGGCAAAGGGAAAACCACCGCTTGAGATTGTGCCCCGACACGTCGTACAGTGCCTGCAGCAGCAGCATGGGCAAGGCAAAATCGTAGACCCGATAGCCCTTGTCCGCGATCCGCTTCTGCATACTGTAGTGTTCATGCACCTCGGGAAGCAGGACCGCGCCGTGGGGCTCAATCGAAGACGCGGCGAACTCGAGGTTCTCCCATACATCAGGTTCCACAAAAAAACAACTCGTCCCCGGTTTTTTCGTACTGTAGGCGAAGGCATCCAGGCGGACAATCCGGGCCCCATGGTCACAGAGGGTATCCAGAAAGCCGCGGAGGAGCCTCCGGGTCACCGGGCTCTTCAGGTTGAGATCGATCTGCTCATAGTCAAAGGTGCACCACACCTTCTCCCTGCCTCCGACGTCGAACTCAACCTCAAGGTAAGGAGGACGGGGCTTTCGCGTGTAGATCATGGACAGGTCCTTCTCGGAGGGTTCCCCCCCGGGCCAGAAGTCACGATAGCGGATAAACAGGTCCGCCCATTCCGACGCATCCCTCTTTTTTACAAAATCCTGAAAATACTCCGACCGTCGCGATATGTGATTTACCATCATATCAACCATCAGGTCGTAGCGTGCGGCAATTGCCTCGACGTCTTCCCAGGTCCCGAATTTCTCATCCACCCTGTCATAGGTGAGGGGCGCGAAACCTCGATCTCCGCTGGATGGGAAAAAGGGAAGCAGATGTACCCCTTTCAGATATTCTCCGATGTAATGATCAAGGACAAAACGGAGCTCCCTGAGGTTTTTACCAAGGGTATCCGCGTAGGTGATCAATTGACACGCATTCCGCACAGCCATGTAATTCCTCTTGTTCTATAGGTCTAGTATCTTTCGCAGGTGTTCCGGATCAACCGCGTCGGCCCTTTGTATGAATAACTTCCACATCGAACGCTCCTTTCGAAGTCCCTCGTCAACCTCCCCCGTGTCGATCCGGCGTTCAAGGTCCACCAGTTCCGGTATGCCCTCCTCGAGCAGATAAGCCGCTCCCTGTCGGTTCCCCCGAGCGGTGAGCTCAAGAACCTTCAGAAGAGTGGCAAAACACGCCTGGGCCCTCGCCAGTTCTCCGGCAAAAACCCCCGGCATCGGATCTATATCACTCTTCACATCCAGTATATCCGCGAGGCGGTGAAAAATAATCAACCTGTACATATCACCGATGAACCGGCTCGCTTCGGTCTTTTTTTCGGCCCCCTGTACGGAGGATTTGTAGTGGGCGATCCTCAGGTCGGGGTGGAAAATCCCACGAATTCCCCCTGACAGACCCGAAAAGTAGAACTGCTGATCCTCGGCCCTTCCCACCCATGAAAACGTGAAGGGCACCGCCTTCCGCAGCCCTTCGTTGGTTATACCGTACCCGCCGCCCTTCACCACGGTGTGGCTGATCCCCTCCTCCACCGATTGAAAGGTGTTGTAGAGGGCGGTAGCCCGACCATGGGCGAAGCCCTTTTGAAAAAACATATTGGGCCCTTTCCAGCTGTTTGGGACGGATACATCCGGAGTTCGCAGGGCCTTGGAAAAACCGAGTTTTTCAATGTCCCTGCTGTTGACGTATTCCCCTTCATTCACCGCGAGATCTACGGGCCTGTCCCGCCAGTCAATTGCGGTACCGCCCCAGTAGGGATGACAGAGGGTTTCGAACCAGGTTTTTCCGGTGGCCCCGTACAGGTCCCTTGAACGAATTCCTTCATCCGTATCAAGCTTAAAGCCCGCCCGAATTCCCGCCGCCCGCTCTAACAGGAGTTGTGCGTACTTGAGCGCGTTAAAATGCCGACCGTATTTCCCAAAGACCGAGAAGACCTCCAGCAGATCTTCATCGGAAGAATCTTCGAGCAAGAGTTTTTTGAGGGCATCGATCTTCGATTCGGTCAACACAATCACCCGGAGGTGGGGATAGTGCTTTTCTCGCAGCAACCGTTCCAGCCAGTGCTCCGCCGGACCGTCAAGATTCGAATGGGTCACCGATACGGAAAGCAGAACGGGTACCCGATGGTCCCGTGGGAGAATACCCCTTTCCTTCTCGAAGGCCAGCTCTTCGTTCAGCTCTTTCAGGCATCCCACAAGCTCGTGCTTCTCATTTTTCTCAAAAAGAGGAACCGGGTGGTCATAATCAGCCACCTTTTCCCCCGGATTTTCCCTCAGACTGTCCGCCAATTCGGAAAACTCCTCCGGCAAGGTATAAAGGGCGTTCAACTGCAGGGCAACCTGTTCGGGTCTGATGGGACTGGGATTGGTCTTCAGCTCCTTCGTTCTCCAGCGGGGAAGAATATCATTGTTGTTCATCTCCAGTTCAGGCACCCACACCTTGGAAATCGCTTCGGCGAGCAGTTCGGGATCTATACCGCTGTCGAATAGCTCCAGAATACCGTCCACCTTCTCCGCCTGTTCCGGTCGAGCATAGTACCGAATAAAGGTATCCACCCCCTGATAAAGGAACTCCTGAAAAAGATCGTCGTGGTGGTCCTTTTTTTCAAGGAGGTACCGGCCTCTCCCCACCTGGTCGAGACTTGAAATCACCGGTTTTAGAGAATCTTCCCCATAGATTCCCTTAAGGGAGATGCCGCTCAATCCGTGTCCGTCCCTTTCTGTCTTGGTTTTTCCGATCCCGGTGATGGAACTCACCGTGTACTCAAGCAATTTGCCGGCGCGTCCAAATCTATTCATCTGGTCCTCCCGCGTGAGATTTCCTGTTACAAAGAGGGTAGGACTTCACGTGGGAAAAGTCAACAAAGCAATACTTAGAACGGTTTTCCCTAAATTTTTCCTACATCCGGTCTTTTTATATTTAATTTTCCGATAGAGCATGATACTGTTTACCATTGTCAATGAAACTGATATTTCTTGCAAAGGCAATTCAACAGGAACAGGAACTCATCCGCCTTCTCATCCGTGAGGAAGAGCCGGTAATGTGCGTTCATACGAAGAGCGGTCAGAAAAAAAAGATGAGCTTTCGGGCCCTCCATGATAATAACAGAAAATTCTGGAATAATCCGACTTCTTCATGGAACTTCTATCTACCCGAAGAGAGGGTAAACCAACTCATTGAAGAGCTCGGCGACACATCCGCCTCCCGACCCCCCACACAGGAGAATGGAGGAGAAGACCACGATCAATTTCAGGAGGCGGTGTTCACTGAAAAGAGCAACTTCGGAAATCGGTTCGAAGAGATCCGTGATATGCCCCGGGAAAAACAGATCGACATCATCAAGGATCATACGGGTCACATGAACAATCTCCTCGTCTCCGGGAGCCGTGACACTTTCAAAACAACAGAGGCCCTTACCAATTCAACCGTGGACGTGTCCCTCGTGAATAAAAGTCTCATTGAAGAGGCGTTGAAGCTGGGTGATGCCGAGGCAAAGGAGTTTTCAACAGAACTGGTCAACAGGACCCATGACCTGATCATATCTTCCACCTCCCTGATTGATGAAAACGTGCTCAAGGACGAGCTTCTCCATTCTCTGGTCAACAAATCAAACGGAACAGTGGTACAACATATGACCAGGACCTACATCAGAAGCGTATCCTTTCTATTGTACTACAACAAGAAGATCCTCAATTCGAGCCTGTCGAACCGTATCCGCGTGGATTTCAAGAAAAAGTACAAAACCTACTACAGTAAACTCCTTTCCCACTTCTACAGTGAAGATATCGTACTCGAGCGTGTTTTTTATTCCGGCTTACAGGCGATCTCAACGCAGCAGATCCACACCTTTGCCACTGGATTCCTGCTTCACGACATTGGGAAAGCGACTGATATAGACTACCACGAGGGGAACGAGGCCTACGACCGCGGAAAGATCGTGGACCATGTGAAACAGGGATATCTGGCGCTGATGAACAAAACCCTTTATCCCGCGGATGTCTCCCTGATCACCGGGTACCACCATGAATATTACGGCCACCCGTCGGGATACGGATTCTACCGGGCCCAGCTTTTTCGGCATTTACAGAAATTCCCCAAACACCAATACCGGTATTTGATAGGTTACAATCTGAAACCGGTTCTCAGCTTCGAGACCTTTGCCTTTTTTCCCGCAAAAATCCTCGAGATCATCGATGTTTTCGACGCACTTACCGATCCGAATCGAAAATACCGGAAGCCCCTTTCCACGGAAGAGGCAATAACCCTGATGAAAGAACAGTTTATCGAAGAAAACCTCAAAATAGATCCCATTCTTTTCGATATTTTCGGTGAATACCAACTGAACTGCCGCCCCCCCGCCTGAATCCCCTGCTTCTCCACACCCTCAAAAAAAGTGCTTTCACCTTTCCGGAAAGATTCGTTATACTCTGTTTATGAACTATATATGTCTGGCCGCCGGGAAGGGAACACGATTCAATGGACTGGGATGCTATCTTCAAAAGTGCATGTACCCGATCGCGGGGGTGCCCTTTTTACAGTTTTCCCTCGAGAATCTCACATCGGCCAAATCCTTCGACCTCGACACCGACCGAATCATTATTATAACCGGGCATCTGGGGGAGCAGATTAAAAGTTTCTTCGGCACTTCCTTCCGCGGCGCCCGACTGAACTATGTGGACCAGGAACGGGCCGCGGGAACGGGGCACGCGGTACTCAGGGCCTATCAGGAATATCCCTTTGATGCGGCCATCGTCTGGCTGGCCGATACTTTTGTTGAAACGCAATTGTTCGATAAAATCCGCGACTTTAAGGAATCCGCCGTTCTGACGGTGGCGCACCACGTCTGCGACAGGGAGCACGGCGAAAGAATCTCTTTCAGCGAGGACGGTCTGCACATAAAAAACGCGTGGAAGGGCCACGACGACTATGTGGAGATCGGTTTGTGGAAGGTTCCGTCCGCTCTTATCACCACGATGCTCAATCACAAGGCCGACGAATACCGCTACCTGCCGGTTGTGGATAGTGCAATCGAACAAGGTCTCGAAGTCGCCGCCCTGCGGGCGAACGAGTGGATCCACTTGGGCGGCACTGAACCCGGCGTGACGGAAAACCTGGTAGCCGTAACGGAGGATCTCATGAACAGA
Organism: uncultured Sediminispirochaeta sp.; assembly: GCA_964545955.1. GTDB lineage: Bacteria > Spirochaetota > Spirochaetia > DSM-16054 > Sediminispirochaetaceae > DSBN01. The sequence continues at coordinate 99 of CAZJIN010000196.1, read as the reverse complement.
AGAGAAGCCAAAGACGCATGAAAATACTCTACGGCATACAGACGACGGGACGCGGCCATATCGTCCGTGGAAGGGCATTGGTGAAGGAGCTCATTGCCC
>CAZJIN010000195.1:0-5641 GCA_964545955.1 uncultured Sediminispirochaeta sp. | reverse complement strand
AACTCGGAAGAACAGAGCAAGCCCCTTTGTTCCCCCTCCTCAGGCAGAATATCGAGAATCTCTTTACAGGTATATCGGGATACTTCTTCTTTGCGGAGGCCGTAAGTATCGAGAAACCTTTGGTTCGCATCAATAATCCTAAGACTTTTTCTATCGATCAGGGAAATCTCTTCGGGAAGGTTATCAAGCATGGTGGAAGTAACACGTTGAGCCCGCTCAATCTCATTCTTACTCTGCTCCAGCTCCGTATTGCGCCGCTTCAGCTCTTTCATCAAAATCGCGTAAGGATCTTTGAACCCGGTCACGATCACCCCCCTGTAGAGGAGGTAAAAAGAAATAATCTTGAAGTAATGGCCAACCAGATTCGAGAGATCATACACATCGATGTAGGTGATAAAGGCAATCTCCGCCATCATTGTGAAAATCAAAGAACCAACCAGATACTCGACGACTTTTTTTGAAAAACTCTCCCTGTACTTGTAAATCCGAAGAAGGGTAATTCCGAGAATTGACACGATTATCAGTTCACTTACCTTCTTGAAGGAGGTGAGCCCTTCCCCCGGGACAAAGCAATCCGGAAAACCACCGGAAAAAATCAACAGGAGGGCAACACCGCTTATCATAAACCAGTAGGTAAAAACTCCGTATTCGTGAATCCTCTTCTTCAAGAAAAAAAGTGCTGAAAAAAGGGCTGTACTCTCCATGTACCTGGCCAGAATCCAGAGCTGAGTGGGCAGGTTCGCCGTCTCCCCGGGAAACACCCCCATCCCCTTGTACGAGAGGGTATGCAAGAGGTCGATCCCCCCCACAAAGAGATAGGTGATACCGAGAAAGATGAAGTACCCATTTTCAAAATAATCCCGGGCATTCCAGGCAATGAAAAAAATCACCAGGGCCACCCCGATGCTGAACATCTCGGCGACACTATGGGCAAGAAGAAAACTGTAAAAATCAAGAGTTATCAGTCCGACAAAACCCAGGATCGCCACCACACCCAGGCTGATGAACTGAGACTTGTTTCTTAGATGTTCAAGATTCATAGGGCCTCAGTCCAACGAAAGATAATCCATAGGTGAGAGAACCTTCACGGGTACCTCCGCATTTTTGGAAAATTTCATTGCGTCCTTCCTGTTTCCTACGATATCGCCCCAATGATACGGAATTGCCATCTTCGGCTTGAACCCGTTCACCGCTTCTGCGGCACCCTGGGGATCAAAGGTGTAGGTGCCCCCCACGGGGAGAAGGGCTACATCTATATTCTTCAGCTCTTTCATCTCCTCAGCTGCATCAGTATCTCCGGCGTAGTAGATGTTCTTCCCGTCCAGTTCGATCACAAACCCAAGCCACTTGTTCTCCTTCGGATGAAAATCCTTCTCCATGTTATACGCGGCCACGCCGGTGATCCTGACACCTCTAATCTCCATATGCGCCCCCGGTTCGAGGGTCTCACCAAACCCGAGTTCCTCAACCACCTCCCCGGCTCCGACTACTCGACCGTCCTCCTTCAGTACCGCTCGAATATCGTATTTTGACATGTGATCGTCATGGGTATGGCTGATCAGAACCAGGTCCCCGTCATGGGGTTCACCGTCGATTTTCCACGGATCAATATAGACGGTGAGGGAATTGCTCAATTGAAAACTCGCGTGTCCAAGCCAAGATAGAACTAATGACATCTGATTCTCCTTCTTTTGTACAAATAGTTTTCAAGCGGGATGATGCTGCAGGAAGGTTCGCATATTATTCCTTCTATCCCTTTTCTCACAGCATACCATAGAATAGCAGGTTTTCCTATTCCAAAATATCTGCTATTTTCAATCATAGCAGAATTTTGAAAAATCACGAGACTACACGGAGCAGGGCAAACTCAGACCTCCGTACTCGCCCGGACACCCTTTACATATCATATAGGCTATGAAGTTGTGTCTTAAATTCATCAAAAGTCTTTTCGGCGCTCTGTTTTATCTCTTCCTGGAAATGATCATACATATCTATAAAAGCACGACCGGCGGGGGTGAGCCCCGCCCCCCTGCGACTGTCTCCTCCCCTCTGAGATGTGACAAGGTTGAGCTTCAGGTGTCGTTCGAGGTCGCGCACCATACGATGGGCCTTCGCGTAGGAAAGGTTCATATGAGCGGCGGCCTGCCGGATAGAGCCGAGGGAATCGATATGCTGTAACAACCACAGTACCCCGATTCCCATGAAGGCATCCCCTCCGGGCTCGGAGAGGTATACCTTTGTTTTCAGAATGTACTTGTCGGGTTTTTTTTCCGAGGACATTCTTATTTTCTCTTCAACTCAGCCCGCGACTTCCCGTGCCGCCTTTTCGATAATCCCATACAGGTCCTCTATATTCTCAATGGGAACACTGGAATAGGCGACTCGCAGATAATCGGTCCCGATAGCGATAGCCCCGACACCGTATGTGTCAAGGAGATGAAGACGAAGCTTCTCCGCGTCACCATTATATTTGAAGGTCATGAAATATCCGGAATTGAAGGGAAGGGCCTTCAATGGAGAATCGTTTTTTATGGAATCGACAACCTCGCGTACCTTGTGGTATCGCTTTACAAGTATATCGAAGGCGGCCTGCTTCTCCTTTTGATACCCCGGATCCTCAAGCCCCTTGAGCAACAAGCTCTGGGCCATTCTATTCGCATTGGAAATGGAAGAACGAATTGCGCCCATGGTCTTCTTCTGCAGGGCTTCATACTGGTCCAGGGTCAGGCCCTTCGCCCCATACGTGATAAAGCCTACACGAAAACCCCAGGCAAGCTCCTCCTTCGTCGCTCCGTCGATCTTCACAGCCAGAATATTTTCATGCATATCCGCCAGCAGACCGAAGATTGATTCGTTGAAGGTCTCTTTTTCATAAAAAAGACCGAAATAGGCATCATCGATGATACACAGGATGTCGTTTCCCTCATTAGCCAATTTCTTCAGAAGAGCCGCGATAGCATTGGCTTCAGCCCTGTCCGGAGAATAACCCGTCGGATTATTTGGAAAGTTGAGAATCAGGACCATTTTCTTACCGGCCGCGCGGAGACTCTGCTCGAGGGCTTCCATATTTATTCCTCCCCGATCGTTGAAGAAGGGGAAAGTGAGAAGCTCCGCTTCACGACGTTCCTCAAAAATCAATCGATAGTTCCCCCAGAACATATCGGGAAAGACTATTTTATCCCCGGATTCGGTAAAAAGGTCCGCCGCGGCCAGGATTCCATGGGTAAGACCCGATGTTACCAGCGGGCTCGATGTGAGCTTGCCCCGAAGGGACGGGTTTTTCCTGTCCATCTCCTTTCGCCAGACCTTTCTGAGCGCCGGAAGACCCGGTGTCGGCGCGTAGGGATATATTTCCTCCTCCGAAAGACCGGTAATAAGCTTCTGTATACTTTGAAGAAAAAGAGGCTTTTTACCGTCCGTGGCCATTCCGACAGTGGCGTTGTATTTCGTGGCCTTCTGTTTTGCCTCCCCAGACTGGGACACTATCCCTTTGGGAAAGTAAAATCGCCGTCCAAAATCGGAAAACAACCGCTCCACCACGGTGCCCTTCAGGGTCTCATTTAGCTCTACCGCAATTTTGTTCATTCAATTTACCTCTTTATGCATTTAATGTGAAAATTATCGATATATTCTCACATATTTTAACACAGAAAAAAAAATTTTGAAAGATCCTCCCGTGCCTGAGGATCTCCTTATCAATGCTTCCTGGAAAAATAGGACGATGGAAGTTTGAAGCTCTCTTCAATGAGCAGGAGAAACTTCCGGTCTTCCGGCCTTCCCGTCACCACAACGCCGTGTTCATTCATCAGCCACACCCGGTCCGCCACCTGAAGTACCAGGTCGAGATCGTGAGAAGTGACCAGCACGGTAGTTGCGTTTTCTCTGGTGATTCTTTTGAGAAGGTGCATCAACTCATACTTCCGTGTGATATCGAGAAATGCCGCGGGCTCATCCAAAAGGATGAGTTTCGGTTCCTGCGCGAGGGCCCTGGCAATCATTACCTTCTGGAATTCACCATCACTCAATTCGTCCACGGGACGGTGCCGATATTCGAAGGATCCGCTTGAATGTAGAGCCCAGTGAATCACCTTGAGGTCATTATCGTTCAGTTGACCGAAGAAATTTGTGTGCGGATGCCTCCCGAGGCTCACCAGTCGTTCAGCGCTCATATGACCCGGATGGTATCTTCCGGTGAGCACCACAGAAATAACGCGAGACAGATCTCTGGCCGAATACCTTTCCATGGGCGAATTCAGCAGGGAGAGTCGCCCCTCCAGGGGCTTCTGCATTCCCCCCACGCATCGAAGCAGGGTCGTTTTCCCCGAACCATTCGGGCCTATCAAGGCGACCACTTCACTTTCCCGCAGATCGAGGTTCAACTCACCGGATACGATTGTTTTGATACCCCTTCTACGAACATAACCCGTAGACAAGCCTTCCACACGAAGCAGGGAACTACTCATACCCACCCCCGCTTCTGCTTCGCCGAACCAGTACCCATATCACCACGGGGACGCCGAGAAGGGCAGTTACTGCATTCAGGGGAAGCACTCCGGGGCTTCCGGGGGTATGGCTGATCAGGTCCGCCAGAAGGGCTGTGCAGATCCCCAGCAGGATGGTCGCAGGCAAGACCGATCTGTGGTCAGATGTATTCATCAGTCCGCGGGCCATATGGGGCACCGCCACTCCAATGAAGGTCACGGGACCACAAAAAGCGGTAATGACACCGGCAAACACCGCGGTGATCGTAATAATGACTATTCTCACTCTCAGGATTGAAACCCCCATACTCCGGGCGTACGTCTCGCCCAGGAGCAGCGCGTTGAGGGGTTTAATAAGCAGTACCGCGGGGACCATCAACAGGGTGATGATCGGTAGGAGTAGAGCGAGGTCGCCCCAGGAAGTAGAGCTGAAACTCCCGAAGGTCCATTGAATATAGGCCTGCACCTGTCCGGCGGAGGCAAAGTGAATCAACAGGGTTACCACTGAATTCGCCAGGTAGCCGAACATAAGACCAAAGAGCAGAATCAGGGTGACCGATCCTATATAGTGTGATATCAAGAGAATCATCAGTAGGACAGCCCCTCCCCCCGCAACCGCGGCAAGGGTGATAAAGGTTTTCGTCCAGAGGGAAAAACCACCGGTAAGAAGCCCGCTCCCGCCGGTACCGACGAACAGAATCACCATGGCCACCCCGAGGTTCGCCCCCGCGTTTATCCCGAGTACCGAAGGCCCGGCCAGGGGGTTTCGAAAAAGGGTCTGCATGCTGAGCCCCCCTATGGACAGGCCTATTCCCGCCGTCAACGCGGTGAGAGCCCTAGGCAATCTAAACAAAAGAACTATGCTCCGCCATGAGGCATCCGTTCCCTCACCGCCTCCGAGGATTTTCACCACTTCAACTAGAGGAATAGAAACCGAACCTGTCACTATATCGAGTATAAAAAATACAGCCCCAAGCCCCGCGAGCAACAGCAGTCTCTCCCCCGGTTTCATATCATTTCCGCCCAAGATACCGATAATAGGTGAGTGTATGCCCCGGAAGGAGTTCCGGATAGAAAAGCGACACCAAGTCCGCCAGAATCAGGTCCGGCCTGTAGGGACCGCTTTCATAAAAATCGTTGCTTCCGTACTCATTTTCCTT
>CAZJIN010000194.1:0-5643 GCA_964545955.1 uncultured Sediminispirochaeta sp. | reverse complement strand
TGTCGCGGGATCACCCATATGGGTAGACGACAGGCCCGAGGGGAATGTCTCCACCTATACCGATATTTCCCGGCTCAAAGAGCGGGAGAAAAAAATTGAACTATTGCTGGCGGAAAAAGAACAACTGCTGAATGAAGTTCATCATCGTATCAAGAATCACATGAGTACCATTGCGAGTCTCCTTTCCCTTCGCGCCTCCAGCATTGACGACATGCAAAGCTGTATCGTTCTTGAAGAGATTCAAACAAAAATAAAACTCATGCAAAATATCTATCAAACCCTCTACACGGGGGACAACTTCGGAGCGGTTACGCTCTTCTCCTTCCTAAGCCCCCTTCTACAAGATATTCAGTCTACCTATATCGATAGGCCCACAATATCCATCGATACCGATATCGAGGATCTGGAGGTCACTTCAAAACAATCCCTTCCCGTGGGAATCATTATCACCGAACTTATCTCAAACTCCATCAAATACGCTTTTGATGAAGGTGATGAAGGAAAAATCCATGTCTCCATCCACCGCTGTGAGGAGAATAGTGATCTGCTCATTATAAGGGTCTCGGATAATGGACGGGGAATGCCTCCCGAGTTAATCGAAAGGAAGCAATACGGCTTTGGGCTCACCATTGTGGAAGGGTATGCAAGACAATTCCGCGGGACCCTGAACATAAGCACTGACGATGGCACAAGCGTCTGCGTGGTCTTGAAGCTTGAATAAAAGGGAATGAAAAAAAGCCTCACCTTTAATCCATGAAATCTGTGTGAAAAGGTCCGCTTTCATAACTATTAGTCTTATTCTTATGATAATCTTCATCCTCCGACGTATTTCCTTTCTTTGACTGTCAAATAGAAGTACCTTTGATGTAGAGCCGTTTCGAAAAATGATGTTTCACATGCGGTTCCAGTCGGTTCTGCCACGGAAGAACACACAACAGGTGTGGTTTAACTTGCTTTGAAACAGTTGAAACCCGCGCTACGCGGGAAAACCGATCAATTTGGAGGATTCTATGACAAAAACAGAAAGCATGAAACTCTACGCAGGACGGATCGCATTATTTTTAGCCGGAGGTTTGCTGGTGTTCGCCGTAATGAGCTTCACCGTCGTCAATACCGTTAAAAAACAAAACGAGGAACTAACCAAAACACTCGACATCTCGAGGTATGAACCCGGAAGGCTGCTGGCCGATGCCGAAGCACAACTTGAGAGTAAGAACTATATCGAGGCGAAGGAATCCCTCACCACCCTGTTCACAAATCAACCAGGTTGGGAAGAAGCAGGCGAAGGAAAAGCTTTGATGATGATAATTGAAGAGGCGGAAAAGGTGGCCAACGCGAACTGGGAAGCCGCCATGCCCGACGTTAAACAGAAATGGTCTGAGGAGTTGGCCGCGGAAATTCTGACAAAATCGGACAAAGAGAGGACCGTTCTTGAAGAGAATATGGATGAGACCATCAACAAAGAGTGGGAAAAGGTCAAATCCGAAGTCAGAGAAGAGTGGGAAAAGGAGGGTTAACTCCATCCCGTTCTTTAAAAAAACCCGCCGATCCAGGCGGGTTTTTTTCAGGGTCAATTCCCGTTGATTTTAGCCCTCAGATGTTCCACTCTTTTCCGGTTTACCCCCATATCGGAGTAGCCCAGGCGGGATGCTGATTTTACATGGATAAGTTGATCCTTCGGAACTAGTAAGAATTCCACATCATCAACAAAACGGAAGATTCGCGAGCGGTACTCGGCATGGATATAGGCGGGTGAATCTTCTTCTGCAGTGATCACCCGGCACCGCGGTTCAGCCTCAAGGATAGTCAGGATTCTCTGAAAAGCATCCTCCCCGGACATACCTTCATACTTGAGCGGCTCGATAAAATGGGACTTATCCTCGGCCATGGAGGACACGCAATTCGGTGAATCAGGACAGGGAAGGAACTCCCCCCCGGGTATTCCAGTTTGGCTTTTATTCATAGTAGAACATCCTCCGTAAAAAAGAACCAGGATAAGGGGAAAAAACCATTTCGTTCCAATGGTACTCATTTTTTTAAACCTCTTGATTCAGAATTGCCGAAGCAGACTGAAAACCCTACTCCCCCACAACCCGAATATAATCGATATAGGCCGTGGCGCTCTCGCCGGTGTTGTCCGTATCGCTCATAATAGCCAGCGAAGCCGTGGCCGGAGGATCTTCACCGAAGGCCTCAAGATAATCGGCGCGGATATCCACCCGATATCTGCGCCACTGTCCTACGTATTCCCGTCCGGTATCGACGGGGAACATCATCGCCTGTGAAGTAAAGGCATTGGGAATCACCTTCTGCGAATGTTCCCTGTTCGCCCATATGTAGTTCAAGCTTCCCAGGGGCGGATACTCACCGTATATAAGCCTGGCGGCGTTGTACTTCAGCCTTGTTCCGAAGGAGGCTTCCTTCGGATCATAGGGGAAGATGATGTAAATCCTGCTCGCATAATCGTCCCCTTCTTTCTTCGAGGCATCACCTCCGGTCACGGTACCTTCCACCTTCCAGCGCCACTCTACAAAGGGTGTCTCGGCAATCTCGAAGGTCGACTTAAAAATCAAGCCCGACGCCGAGGCATCTGCCCGCGCCCTCAGCACCGAACCGCCCGCTTCGGACTCCTCAGACGGCACTATCGAATACTCGGTATGTCGGTCGATTTTTGGAAACACCAGAGCCTCCCATCCTTCGAGGGAGCTGAAATTTTCCTCGATCTCACCGGCGACCAAACTGCCCGAACTGAGAACAGCCATGATCATTGTGACAAGGGTCAGGATTTTCAAGAACATGGTACTCCTTCCATATCCGGGTATGTTCATATCGTCCCTCCTCGAAATCTGAAAAGTGCCGTCAGCAGTCTCCGCACACGGGGGTTGAACAGCTTCGGGGACAGGTAGTTCCCCGCCGCCCGTTTGTGAATCTCCCCCATGGTCGGGTATGGATACATCGGCTTCATGAGCGTTCCGGGTTTCCACCGGTTCTGCACCGCGATGATCGCCGGCAACAAGAGTTCTCCCGCGTGGCCTCCCGCAATCTGAACACCGATTATCCTATCCTTCCCGTTTAACAGAATCTTGATCTGCCCCTCCTCGTATCCCTCCGCGCGGGCCCGATCGATCTCGTCGAAACCTGTATATATCGTGCGGTAGGTGATCCCCGCCTGCCGCGCGCGGGTCTCATTGAACCCCACCGAAGCCAACTCGGGGTCGGAATAGGTGCACCAGGGCACGCTGTTATAATTCATCCTACCGGGCAGGTGCAGGGCCAGAGATTTCACCAGGAAGGAACCCTCCGCACCGGCCACGTGGGTGAAGAGGTAGTTTCCGTTCACATCCCCCGCGGCGTACACCCGGGAATTGGTGGATCGAAGCTTGTGGTCAACCTTGACGAAGCCGCGCTCCGTCTCGACTCCCGCCGCATCCAGCCCCAGACCTTCCGTGTTTCCCCGTCGACCGAGGGCCACCAGTATTTCGTCGCCTTCTATCTCCTCTTCCTTTCCTTCTGAACGCAGGATGACCCGTTTCCCCTTTTTATCGGAAGATTTATCGCCTTCTACCCTCACAATTTCCGAACCGGTATGGAGTTTCACACCATCCCTACGCAGGGCGTTCTGCACGTAATCCGCCATATCGGCATCCTCCCGGGGCAGCACGTGAAGGGCCTTATCAACGAGACTCACCGATGTTCCGAGCCGGGCGAAGGCCTGGGCCATTTCCACCCCTATCGGACCTCCCCCCAGTATAATCAAACGCTCGGGAAAGCGAACAAGATGAAATACATCGAGGTTTGTGATGAAGCCCGCTTCGTGGAGTCCCGGAATCGAAGGGATCGCCGGTGAACTGCCGGTGGCGATGAGGATCCTCTTTGACGACAAAACTCCAATATTCCCATCCCCTCCCTGCAGCTCGACTCGATTTTCCCCCACAAATCTCGCGGTACCGAGGATTACATCCACCCCCAACTTCTCGAATCGCTCAGGGCTATCGTGAAGCGCGATCGAATCGATCACCCGTTGTACCCGGCCCAGCACATCGGAAGCCTCCGGGGTCGGTAAGCCGGAGAGTCGGGGCAGGCCATAATCGGAAAAATGTTTCGCCTGGGAATATACGGTAGCCGTCTTCAGCAGGGTTTTACTCGGTACGCATCCATGGTACAGGCAGTCTCCACCCATATGCTGATTCTCAATCAGGGGCCTGCGCATTCCCAACTGCGAACAGCCGGCAGCCGCGGTCAATCCGGCCGCACCTCCCCCCAAAATAATAATGTCATGTGTTGTCTGCGCCATGGGCCAACCCCCTGTGTGAAAAAATTGCGTTCATCCACCGCTCCAGCAGGAAAAACAGTACCAGCGGGACTACCAGAAAAAGCAAGGTGAGGAACGAGGCAATTTGCAAATCGGAACTCTTGAGAAAGGGCACCAGATAGCCGGTATACGATGGAACCACACCTCCCCCAACCAGAAATACCAGAAAATACTCGGAAAAAGCCACCAGAAATACCACCGATGCTCCAGCACCGAAGGCCGGTACCAACATAGGAACCTCTACCCGGATCAGGCTCGTCCAGAAGCCCGCCCCAAGGTTGCGTGCCGTCACCGAGTAGTCTGGAGAAATTCTCTGATACCCGGAGATCAGGGACCGCAACATGTAGGGATAGGCAAAAACCGTGAGCACCGCCACAACACCGAACCACGTATCGGAAATCCGTAGACGCAGCAGCAGTACGTGAGCTCCCATCGAAAAGGTCATCACCGGGAGAAGAGCCGGTGAAAGAAAGAGAGCTTCCAGCATACCCTTCATCGGCAAGGGGTACCAGGCAAACCCCCGGGCCGGTAAAAGACAAAGCAGAAAGGAAAGCGCCACCACCGCCAAAGAATAAAGGGTCGAACTCAGAAGCGAATTGAGTATTGCCCCGTACTGTCGACCGACAAACTCCAGGCTGCGCGTCGAATACCCTGTCGGCAGCAGATTCGGAAACTGCCAGGAACTCGCGCCGGCATAAAGCCCCAGCACCACAATCGGCAAAACAACGAGCAGCAGTAGAAAACCAAGGAAAAGAAAGGACTGTTTTGTTCCCAACACCCCCGAAAGCCGCATCCGTGTTTTCCCCTCTGAGTAGCCTTCACTTCTCAGAACACTGCTCATAGAGTTGCCCCCCTGCCGCGCATTCGCCTGGTGCTGCGGAAAAAAAGGACCACGAAAATCAAAGAAAATGCAAACAGCAGAGTCAGCAAGGCCAGTGCCTGCGGTCGCGCCTCCAGACCCCGTCGAAAGTAGAGATTATACACGGTTATCGACAGCATCCTGGGGGAACTCCCCCCGATAACGAAGGGAATATCGAAGGCACCGAGGGTGTACAGAAATAGTATGATGAAGCTTGTGTCCACCACCGGAGCTATATGCGGGTAGATTACATTTCGGAAAGTAAACCACCGGCCGGCACCCAGCATACGTGCGGTGTGCACGTAGTTAAAATTGAGTTTCCCCAGTACGGAAACCACCAGGAGGGCGGCAAAGGGGGCCTCCTTCCACACGTAGGCGGTAATCAAACCAAACTTGCTTTCCCCGTACAACAGGTCCGGAAAATCGGAGATCCCGGTGATAAGGCGGTATCGGTGGGCCACCGAGGCCGCCA